>NZ_JBHXAW010000144.1:0-10897 GCF_042726645.1 Isoptericola sp. NPDC060257 | reverse complement strand
CGGACTCGGTCTTCTCGCCCTCGTCGTTCTCCGGGATCGTCAGGTCCCAGTCGTCGACCTTCTGGAACTCGTCCGCCGCCATCCACAGCGTGCCGTTGACGACGTCGTTGAGGACGATGACGTCGCGGTTCACGCGGTAGACGAGATTCGTGTCCGTGCCGATGCCCTCGAGCACCATGTCCTCGTCCGCGTCCGTGCCGGGGCAGTCGCGCACCACCTGGCCCGAGACGGACCACGCGCCGTAGACGCACTCGCCCAGCTGGACGGGGCGGGCGGGGGTGCCGTTCGCGGTCCGCTTCGCCGCGGCCTTGCCGTCCAGCGGCTGGGAGACCAGGCCGCGGGACGTGGCCAGGACGACGGCGTCGGAGTCGGCCGACGGCTGCTGCAGCTGCGCGGCCGCGCCGCCATCGATCTCCACCGCGTCGCCGCCCGGCAGCACGACCTTGCCGGTCGAGCGGTCCAGCACGACCGCGGCGTCGCCCACCGTGGTCACCTGCACCTCGGCGTCCTTCGCCAGGGAGAGCCGCTCCTCCGAGGTGGACTCCGCCGTGCCCCGGGCGCCAGTCTCGATGGTGTAGAGCTTCCCCACGCCGGGGGCCGCGACGACGACCGTGCCGCCCGTGCTCACCTCGACCTGGGCGCCCTGGCCCAGGTCCTCGAGCTCCGGGTCGGTCTTCTCCGCGTCGAACGCCATCGCGCCGTCGAACGGCACGACCCAGACCCGACCCGTCTCCCCGTCGAGCACCGCGGCGGTGCTCCCGCCGGTCGCCACCTCGGACCCGGCCGGCAGCTTGAGCGTGCTCCGCAGGGCGAGCTGCGCCGGGTCGACGGGGCTCGCGGAGGAGTCGACGGAGCTCTCGAGCAGCACGTGCTGCGCGTCCTGCTCGACGTCGAAGCTCACCGAGTTGGCGAGGAGCGTGCCGTCGAGCGCCTGGGCCTGGTAGTTGAACCGGCCGAGCGTGCCCGTGGACGTCTGCGTCACCCACACGCCCGAGTCGTTGAGGTCGACGTCCACCGTCGCCTCGCCGTCGTACCAGAGCGCGAATCCGGTCAGGCCCGCGCCGAACAGCGCGACGACCCCGACGGACGCGATGGAGCGACGGTTCTCCAGGACGCGCGAGACGAAGCTCATGCCCTACCCCTCGGTCCCCTGACCAGGTGCGACAGCCCGCGAGCCTTCGTGGCGGCGCGGACGGAGGCACGGCGTGACCCATCCGGGGACGGTGATGGGGAACAGCACGATGCTTTCCTCGCCGGAGCATACCGACTCGCACCGTCGCGTGGCTGCCCGTGCCGATGGGCAGACCTCCCCATCGGGGGGCGACGACGCCACCCTCAGGGTCGGGCGGGGGCGGGCCGCCTCACCCGGCCCGGCGGGCGCGGAGGGCGGCAGCGGCCTGCGGCAGCACCTCCGCGAGGTCGCCGACGACGGCGAAGTCGCAGATCTCGAAGATCGGCGCCTCGGGGTCGGAGTTCACCGCCACGATCACCTGTGCCGCCTGCATCCCGCCGCGGTGGTGCGGGGCGCCGGAGATCCCCGCCCCCACGTAGAGGCGCGGCGCGATGGTGACGCCGGTCTGGCCGATGTAGCGGTCGAACCAGCCCTCGAAGACGGCGTCGCGCGACGCGCCGATCGCGGCGCCGACGGCGTCGGCGAACTCCTCGACCGGGCCGAAGTCGCCACCGGTGCCGCGCCCGCCGGCGACGACGACCGCCGCCTCCTCGAGGGTCGGGCGGCCCGGGGCGCGCTCCTTGACCTCGCGCGACGTGACGACGACACCGGCGGTGCCGGCGAACGCGACGGGCAGCGGGTCGACCTCGGTCGCGACCGACGCATCGGCGGGCTCGGGCACGACGGCGTTCGCCCGCACGGTGAGCACGGCGACGTCGGCGGTGACCACGCAGCGGGTGTCCCAGGCGCCGGCGAAGACGCGCTTGCCGGCCACGATCCGGCCCTCGGCGTCCTCCTCCACGGCGGCGGCGTCGATGACCAGCCCGGCGCCGAGCGCGTGGGCCGCCAGGGCGGCGGCCTCCTTCGCGGCGAACGTGGCGGGTGCCAGGACGACGTCGGCGTCGGTGCGGCGCACGGCCGCGGCGAGCGTCGCGGCCACGACGGAGGGCAGGTGGCGGGCGCCGTCGCCCCCGGCGGCGGCGAGCGCGTCGGTGGGCACCTCGGCCTGGTGCACGGTCTCGACGCCGTACGCGCCGAGCTGGGCGAGCGCCTCGACGGTCGGCGCCTCCAGGGTCACGGCCTCGACGCGGCCGAGGCCGCGCGCGATGGTGAGCAGCTCGAGCGCGCCGGAGCGCACCTCGGTGGCGGGGTCCAGGAGGACGAGGACGGTGCGGTTGCGGGTGGGCTCGGTCGATGTCGTCACGGTCGCGTCCTCTCAGACCAGCTCGTTGCGGATGAGGTACTCGGCCAGCGCGGTACCGCCCTCGCCCTTGTCGACGACCAGCTCGACCTCCGGGCGGGCGGGGCGCGGAGCGGCCGAGACCGCCTCGGTGCGCGCCCCGGCGGTGCCGACGGCGGCGGGATCGAGGCCGAGGTCGGCGGCCGACCACGCCTCGATCTGCTTGGTGCGGGCCGCCATGATCAGCTTGAAGTTCGGCATGCGCGGCGTGTTCGCGGTGTCCGCGACGGACAGGACGGCCGGCAGGGGCGCGGCGAGCGTCTCGGTGGCCTCGTCGGTCTCGCGCGTGACGGTCAGGGTGCCGTCCGCGACGTCCACCTTCTTCGCCAGCGTGAGCGCCGGGCGGCCGAGCTCGGCCGCGACGAGCGCCGGGACCACGGAACCCAGGCCGTCGAGCGCGGCCATGCCGGTGATCACGAGGTCGACGGGCGCGCCGTCCGCCTCGAGCCGGCGCACCCCGGCCGCGAGCGCCGTGGCGGTGCCGAAGTAGTCCGAGCCGGCCAGGGCGTCGTCCGTGACGCGGACCGCGCGGTCCACGCCCATCTGGAACGACTTGCGCAGCGCCACGTCGCCGTCGGCGGGGGCGGCCGTGAGGGCGACGACCTCGCTGGCCGCGCGCTCGTCGTCAGGCAGTGCGTCGAGGATCCGCAGCGCCGCCTCGAGCGCGTTCTCGTCCAGCTCGTTGAGGGTACCGACGCCCGGGTCGCGGTCGACGCGACAGTCCACGAAACGTCGGTCCGCGTTGATGTCCGGCACGTACTTCACGGCGACGACGATGCGCACGGGCGCGACCTCCAGCTCACGGTGGTGACGGCGGCCGCACGCGCTGCGGCCGACGGTGCCGAGCCTACCCGCGGCCTTCCCCGGACCGGCCCCGCGTCCGGGGGCGGAGCGGTGTGACGCGGCCTACGGTCGGGGGATGCGGATCGACCTCGCCGGCAGGACGGCGCTCGTGACCGGATCCACGCAGGGCATCGGCCTCGCCATCGCCCGCGGGCTCGCCTCCGCGGGGGCCCGCGTCGGGATCAACGGCCGTTCGGAGGGTTCCGTCGGGCGGGCGCTCGACGAGCTCGCCCGGGACGTCGAGGGCTTCGAGGGGGTGCCGGTGGTGGCCGACGTCGCCACCGACGACGGGTTCGCCGCCGCGGTCGACGCCCTGCCCGACGTGGACGTGCTGGTCAACAACCTCGGCATCTTCGGCTCCCGCCCCGCGCTCGAGATCACCGACGACGAGTGGCGGCGCTACTTCGAGGTCAACGTGCTGGCCGCCGTCCGCCTCATCCGCCACCACCTGCCCCGCATGGTGGCCCGCGGCTGGGGGCGGGTGCTCGACATCGCGAGCGACTCCGCCGTCGTGATCCCGGCCGAGATGATCCACTACGGCGCGTCCAAGACGGCACTCCTCGCCGTGTCGCGGGGCTTCGCCAAGGAGGCGGCGGGCACCGGGGTCACGGTCAACTCGGTCATCGCGGGCCCCACGCACACCGGCGGGGTGGAGGACTTCGTCTACCAGCTCGTCGACCGCGACCTGCCGTGGGACGAGGCCCAGCGCGAGTTCATGGTGAAGCACCGGCCGCAGTCCCTGCTGCAGCGCCTCATCGAGCCGGAGGAGATCGCCAACCTCGTGGCCTACCTCGCCTCACCGCTCGCGTCCGCCACCACCGGCGGCGCCGTCCGCGTCGACGGCGGCTACGTGGACTCGATCCTGCCCTGACCTGGTCCCCACCGGTCCCCACCTGCGCCCGCGCGGCTGTCGCCGACCCCGGGCACCATGTCCCCATGGAGTCGCGACCCAAGGTCACGCCGCTGACGCGGCCGACGGCACGCCGCAGCCACGTCCCCCCGCTCGGGGTGCATCCGACGCCGGACGGCGGGGTCGACGTCGCCGTGGCGGCGGCGCACGCGGACGCGGTCGAGCTGTGCCTGATCGACGTCGTCGAGCCGCACCGGGACGTGCACGACCCGGCGCGGTACGCGGAGCGGCGCGTGCCGCTGGACGGCCCGGTGTACGGCGTCTGGCACACCCACGTGCCGCACGTACGGCCGGGGCAGCGGTACGGCTTCCGGACGTACGGCGCCTGGGACCCGGAGGCCGGGCACCGGCACAACCCGGCCAAGCTGCTCGTCGACCCGTACGCCCGCGGGCTGACGGGCGACCTCACCTACGGCCCGGAGACGCTCGGCGCCGTGGGCGCGGTGGTCGACCCGGACGACCCCGACTCGCCGGCAGGCCGGTCGTGGGTGGCCGAACGGTACGGCGCCGCCGACGACCGCGACTCGCTCGCCTTCGTGCCGCACTCCGTCGTCGTCGCGTCCCACCCCGGCCCGCCGCCGCTGAGCCGACCGCGCGTGCCCTGGGCTGACACGGTGGTCTACGAGGCGCACGTCAAGGGCCTCACCGCGACGCACCCGGACGTCCCGCCGGAGCTGCGCGGCACGTACGCGGGCGTCGCGCACCCGGCCACGATCGCGCACCTGACGAGCCTCGGCGTCACCACACTCGAGCTGCTCCCGATCCAGGCGTTCGCCAGCGAGCCGCACCTCGTCGCCCGCGGGCTCACCAACTACTGGGGCTACCAGACGCTCGGGTTCTTCGCCCCGCACGCGGCGTACGCGACCCGGGCGGCGCGCGAGGCCGGCCCGGCGGCCGTCCTCGACGAGGTGCGCGGCATGGTGCACCTGCTGCACGACGCGGGCATCGAGGTCCTGCTCGACGTCGTCTACAACCACACGTGCGAGGGCGGCGACGACGCGCTGCACGTGAGCTGGCGCGGCCTGGACAACGCGGGCTACTACCTGCACGACGGCGCGTCCCCGGCCGCGCTCGCCGACGTCACCGGCACCGGCAACTCGCTCGACTTCCGCCGCCCGCGCGTGGTGCAGCTCGCCCTGGACTCGCTGCGCTACTGGGCCGAGGTCGTGGGCGTGGACGGGTTCCGCTTCGACCTCGCGGTCACCCTGGGCCGGGGCGACCACGGCTTCTCCCCCGACCACCCGTTCCTCGTGGCGCTGCAGACCGACCCGGTGCTCAACAATCTCAAGCTGGTCGCCGAGCCGTGGGACGTCGGCCCCGGCGGGTGGCAGACCGGCAACTTCCCGCCGCCGATGGCCGAGTGGAACGACCGCTTCCGCGACGCCGCGCGCGGGTTCTGGCTCGACGCCGCCCGCGAGGGCTCGCACGGCCGGCCCATGCACGGCCTGCGGGAGCTGACCACCCGCCTCGCGGGCTCGGCCGACCTGTTCGGGCACTCGGACCCGCCGCTGGCGCGCGGGCCGGTGGCGTCGGTCAACTACGTCACCGCCCACGACGGGTTCACGCTCGCCGACCTCGTGGCCTTCGACCACAAGCACAACGAGGCGAACGGCGAGGACAACCGGGACGGCTCGGACCACAACCTGTCGTGGAACCACGGCGTGGAGGGGCACGCGCCCGGCGCCGAGGACGGGGAGGGCGCGGGCGACACGGGCACCGAGCCGTGGTCCGCGGTGGTGCCGCTGCGGCGGCGCTCGCAGCGCAACCTGCTCGCGACGCTCCTGCTGTCCGCGGGCACGCCCATGCTCACCGCCGGCGACGAGCTAGGCCGCACCCAGCGCGGCAACAACAACGCGTACGCCCAGGACAACGCGATCTCGTGGGTCGGGTGGGACCTCGAGGACGCCGCCCGCGACCTGCTGGACACCACGCGCTTCCTGGTCGGGCTGCGGCACGAGCACGCGGCCCTGCGCGCGGACTCGTTCTTCCTCGGCGCGCCCCGCCCCGGCGAGGACGAGACCGACCTGCTGTGGTTCGCCGCCGACGGCGCACCCATGGACCGCGACGCCTGGGCGGTCGCCGGGCGCCGCGTGGTGCAGATGCTGCGGCCCGGGCCCGACGACGGCGACGCGCACGTGCTGCTCGTGTTCAACGGCGGGCTCGACGACGCGGAGGTCACCCTCCCCGGCGCCCCCGGCGGCGGCGCCTGGGAACGGGTGTGGAGCTCCGCGTGGGACCGGCCCGAGGCGCCCGACGACGAGGCCGAGGACGTCGTGCTCGAGTCGCTCAGCGTCGAGGTGTTCGTCGGGCGGTGACGCCCGCCGCCAGCCGACCGTTCTCCCCGGGCCGCTCCTCTGCCAGACTGCGCGCATGGATGCTGACGTCGTCGTCATCGGTGGGGGCCTGTCGGGACTGGTCACGGCCACGGAGCTCACGGCCGCCGGCCGCCGGGTGGTGCTGCTCGACCAGGAGCCGGAGGCGTCGTTCGGCGGCCAGGCCTGGTGGTCGTTCGGCGGGCTGTTCCTCGTGGGCTCGCCCGAGCAGCGCGCGATGGGCGTGCACGACTCCGCCGACCTGGCCTGGTCCGACTGGCTGGGCTCCGCGCAGTTCGCCCCCGGCGCCGACCGCGGCGAGGGCCCCGACCGGCACGGGTACGCCTGGGCCCACCGCTTCGTGGAGTTCGCGGCCGGCGACCTGCGGTCCTGGCTGCACGCCAAGGGCGTGCGCTGGTTCCCGCTGGTGCAGTGGGCCGAGCGCGGCGGGTACACGGTGGGGCACGACGACGGGCGGACCGAGCACGGCAACTCCGTGCCCCGCTTCCACGTCACCTGGGGCACCGGCCCCGGGATCGTCCGACCCTTCGTGGAGGCGGCGCTCGCCGCCCGCGACGCCGGCCTGCTCGACCTGCGGTTCCGCCGCCGGGTCACGGGGCTCGTCACCACCGACGGGCGGGTCACCGGGGTGCGCGCCGACGTGCTCGCCGACCAACCGCTCACCGGGCTGCCGTTCGGCGGCCGGGGCACGCCGTCGAACCGCGACGTGGTGGGCGCCGAGGAGATCACGGCGGGTGCCGTCGTCGTCGCGACCGGCGGCATCGGCGCCAACCACGACCTGGCCCGCGCGCACTGGGACCCCGAGGCCGGGACGCTGCCCGAGCGGATGCTGTCCGGCGTCCCGGACTCGACCGACGGGCTCATGCTCGGCATCGCGGCCGACGCCGGCGCGGCGCTGGTGCACGAGGACCGGATGTGGCACTACCCGGAGGGCATCGCCAACCACTCCCCCGTCTGGACGAACCACGGCATCCGCATCCTCCCCGGCCCGTCGTCGCTGTGGCTCGACGCCGACGGCGGCCGCCTGCCCGCCCCGCTGTTCCCCGGCTTCGACGCGCTCGGCGCGCTGCAGCACGTGACGCGGCGCGGCGACGACCACTCCTGGTTCGTGCTCAACAAGGCGATCATGGAGTCGGAGTTCGCCCTGTCCGGCTCGGAGCAGAACCCCGACCTCACCGGCAAGGACGTCAAGCTCCTCGCGCAACGGGTGCTGCCGCGCGCGGTCGGGCCGGTCGCGAAGTTCGCCGCCGAGTCGCCCGAGTTCCTCTGGGCCGACACCACCGACGAGCTCGCCGCCAAGATGAACGCGCTGGTCGAGGCCACCCCCGGCTCGAAGGGGCACGTGGACGCGGGGGCGCTCGCCGCCGTCGTCGCGGCGCGCGACGCCCAGGTCGGCTCCGGCCTGGGCAAGGACCCGCAGGTGGTCGCGACGCGCGCCGCCCGCGACTACCGCGTGGACAAGCTCATCCGGGTCGCCAAGCCGCGGCCCCTGACGACGCCGAAGGACGGCCCGCTGCTCGCCGTCCGGCTGTCCGTGCTGACGCGCAAGACCCTCGGCGGTCTGTGGTGCGACCCGTCCGGCCGCGTGCTGCAGGCCGACGGGTCCGTGCTGGACGGCCTGTGGGCCGTGGGCGAGGCCGCCGGGTTCGGCGGCGGCGGCGTGCACGGCCACCGCGCCTTGGAGGGCACCTTCCTCGGGGGGTGCCTGCACACCGGCCGCACCACCGGCCGGGCGCTCGCCGCGGACGCCTGACCCGCACCGCCCGCGGGCCCGTCGGCCGCCGAGGTAGTGCCTACCGCACCCCGGTCGTGCCCGCCGGGACCTACCGGGGAACGGATGGCACTACCTCGCGGGGTGACGGCGGACCGCCTCCGCGAGTGCGCGGCGGATGCGTGCGATCAGGCGGTCGGGGTCGGCGAGGTCCTCCCAGGTGACCCGGAGGACCGTCCACCCCGCCTCCGCCAGCGCATCGTGCCGGCGCTTCTCGTCGAGGAGCCGTTCCCGCGGGTCGCCGTACTCTCCGCCCGAGTACTTCACGACGCCGTCGAACTCGATCCCCACGCTCAGCCCCGGCCAGCCGACGTCGACCCAGGCGGTGCCGCGCCAGGTGCTGACGGCGACGGCGAGCTCCGGCGGCTCCAGCCCGGCCGCGTCGAGCAGCCACCGCAGCCGCGTCTCGCCCACCGACTCCGACCGCGCGTCGGCAAGCGCCATGATCTGCCTTGCCTGCCGGACGCCGGGCCGACCGGCCCCGTCGGCCAGCACGGTCTCGACGACCTCCGGGTCCGCCCCCGCCCGCAGTCCCGAGTCGGCGACGACGAGCGCGCGCTCGCCCGGCAACCACCGGGCGCAGTCGACCATCGTGCGCTCGAGGGTCGTGACGGGGAGGCCGGTCGACGTCGTGGTCCGGTCCCGCGGGGGCACGTCGACCGGGTGCCGGCGCAACGGGGTACCGCCTTCCCGGCGCACCTTCGGCTTCCACGCCTGGCTGACGTGGACCTCCTCGGCGAGCCGGTAGACCCACAGCCCGTGCAGCAGCGCTGCCGACTCGTGACTGAAGCAGTGGTCGGTGCGCAGCGTCCGTGCCGTGGCGGCGATCCTCGCGAGCACGCGCTGTTCCCGCTGCTGGGCAGGTCCCGCCTCCGCAGGCGGCGGACCTGCGTACCGACCGCGGCCTACCCGCACGAGCTCGCCGCGCCGTAGTCGGCGCTCGATCGTGGACCGTCGGGACTCGGTGTAGGTCACGACCGGCGGCAGGGTTCTCGGCCGGGGAACGGCTGTGTCCCCCGGTCTCCGGCTGTCGCGACGTGCGGATGGGGCGTCGTCGGGCATGGCGCCAGCGTGGCAGGGCGCGGGCGGAGCCCCGGACGCCCTGTGGACGACGTCCACCCGGTAGTGCCTCCCGTCCCGCGGTAGTGCTCCGGGCGACCTACCGCGGGACGCATGGCACTACCGCGCGGAACGCGCGGCGGCTGGCTAGCGTGGAGGCCGTGACGTCTCCGCAGCCCACGCCGCACGCGCCCATCGGACGGATCCCCGTCCTGCAGCTCTCCCCCGTCGTCGAGGGAGGGCGCTGGCCGGCGAAGGCGGCGGTCGGCGAGGTGGTGCCCGTCGAGGCCACGGTGTTCCGGGAGGGACACGACGCCGTCGGGGCCACCGCCGTCCTGCTCGCGCCGGACGGCACGGTGCACTCCACCGCGCCCATGGCCGACGTCGCGCCCGGGCTGGACCGGTTCCGCGGCTTCCTGCAGCCCGACGAGGAGGGTGACTGGTCGTTCCGCGTCGAGGCCTGGTCCGACCCGTACGGCACGTGGTCCCACGACGCGGTGATCAAGTTCGACGCCGGGCAGGACGTCGACCTGGTGCTCGCGGAGGGGCGGCTGCTGTTCGAGCGCATCGTCGCGCCGGAGCTGCAGGCGACCCGCTCCGCCGACGACGCCGCCGTGCTGGAGGCCGCGGCCCGCGAGCTGGCCGACACGACCCGCCCGCCCGAGGCCCGGCTCGCGATGGCGATGACGGCCGCCGTCAAGGACGCGCTCCGTCGAGCACCGCTGCGCGACCTGGTGACCGCGAGCGCCGCCTACCCGCTGCGCGTGAGCCGCCCGCTGGCGCTGGCCGCGAGCTGGTACGAGCTGTTCCCCCGCTCGGAGGGCGCGACGCGCCGCAAGGACGGCAGCTGGCGCTCGGGCACGTTCGCCACGGCGGCGAAGCGACTGCCCGCGATCGCGGGGATGGGGTTCGACGTCGTCTACCTCACGCCCGTGCACCCCATCGGCACGACGTTCCGCAAGGGCCGCAACAACACCCTGGACCCGCAGCCGGGCGACCCCGGCAGCCCGTACGCGATCGGCTCGCCGGACGGCGGGCACGACGCCATCCACCCCGACCTGGGCACGGAGCAGGACTTCCGGGACCTCGTCGCGGCGGCCCGCGCGGAGGGCCTGGAGGTGGCGCTGGACCTGGCGCTGCAGTGCTCCCCCGACCACCCGTGGGTCACCGAGCACCCGGAGTGGTTCTCGGTGCGCGCGGACGGCACGATCGCGTACGCCGAGAACCCGCCGAAGAAGTACCAGGACATCTACCCGCTGAACTTCGACCGCGACCCCCGGGGCCTCTCGGCGGAGATCCTGCGGATCGTCGAGCTGTGGATCGACCGCGGGGTGACGGCGTTCCGCGTCGACAACCCGCACACCAAGCCGCTGGACTTCTGGGAGTGGCTGCTCGCGCGGGTGCACGCCGCGCACCCCGAGGTGATCTTCCTGTCGGAGGCGTTCACGCGGCCCGCGATGATGCAGACGCTGGCGCGGATCGGCTTCCACCAGTCGTACACGTACTTCACCTGGCGCAACACCAAGGAGGAGGTCGAGGAGTACCTGCAGGAGGTCTCCGGACCCCAGGG
>NZ_JBHXAW010000143.1:0-10900 GCF_042726645.1 Isoptericola sp. NPDC060257 | reverse complement strand
GAGCACGGGGGTCGACGTGTCCCGGGGCTGCTTTGCTGTGCCTTGCGCCATCCTTTCGCTACGCTTGAACCAGGCGCCCTCGACGACGAGGGCGGGCTCCTCGCCAGCGGACAGGAGGCGCGAGATGACACGGCCTGAGGTCGTCCTGGTAGGTGTCGACGGGTCTGCAGCCAGCCTGCACGCCCTCGACTGGGCTGCCGCGTACGCGCGGCGTGTGGGGTGGGGGCTGCACGTCGTCTGTTCCTACTCGTTGCCGTCGTTCACGGCGGCGTCGCTCGACGGCGGCTACGCCGCCCTGGACGACACCGCGATCCAGGAGGGCGCCAAGGCGGTCCTCGCCGAGGCGGAGGAGCGCGTCGCCGCCAGCGGGGTCCCGGTGACCGGCACCGTCGCGACGGGGGACGCCGCCGGCGTGCTCGTCGAGATGTCGCGCGAGCACGCGCTCGCCGTCGTGGGTACCCGGGGCAAGGGCGGGTTCACCGAGCGGCTGCTCGGCACCGTCTCGTCGGCCCTGCCGGCGCACGCGCACTGCCCCACGGTGGTGGTGCCGTACCGCGGCGAAGGCGGCGGCAGCACCGACGCCGCGGAGCGCCGTGACGGGGACGCGGTGCACGAGGTGCGCCGCATCGTCGTGGGTGTCGACGGGTCGCCGTCGGCCGAGGTGGCGCTGAAGCACGCCGTCGCACAGGCGAGGGCGTGGGACGCGGAGCTCGTCGCCGTCGCCGGCGTGCCGCTCGGGGGCGGGGCGGGGATCCTGGCCTGGCTGCCGTCGCAGATCGACCACGAGACCGTCCTCGCCGACGTCAAGGCCGGCCTCGACGTGACCGTGGACCGAGCCCAGGCGGCGAACCCGGGCGTGACGATCAAGCGGCACGTGCTCGACGGCACGGGCGCCGAGCTGCTCACCGAGTTCTCCACCGGCGCCGACCTCGTCGTGGTCGGCTCCCGCGGCCGCGGGGGTTTCCGCGGTCTGCTGCTCGGGTCCACCAGCCAGGCGGTGCTGCACCACTCCGCCTGCCCGGTGCTGGTCGTGACGCGCAAGTGCGACGAGGAGCTCGACCAGGACGACGCCTCGACCACCGCCGCCTGACGTCGTGGGTGTGATCGTGGCCCGGTAGTGAGAAGAAGCCGGGCCACGATCACACCCACAACCGGCGGGTTGCGGACCTGATCGCCTGACGTACGCGGGCGACGAACTCCGTCGGGTCCTTCAGGTCCTGGGCCGGGTCACGAGCGGCAGCGTGCGTCGCATCATCGCGTCACCGAGGACGACCACGTCGTCAGGCAGTCTCAGGGAGGTGGCCACGTGGACGACCGTCCGGGCGGGGCTCGTCACGGTCAGCCCGACGAACTCGATGGTGTGGAGAAAGGACTGTCGGGATCGGTGCGACACCACACCGGGTCGATCGACACGATCCTCCTGGCGCCGCGAGACCACGTGCAGGTCGGTGTCGTGCGCCTCGGTCCACGGCAGATCCACGCCCAGGAGGCGGAGCGCCGTGGTGTGACTGAAGGCGACGCCGCCGTTCAGCACCGCTGAGAGCGCACGACAGCGGCCACGGTCGATGCCGGTACGGACGTGAAACGGGCGGGGTGGTCCTGGGCGGGTTGATGCATGCTCGCAGGGTCCCGGACCAAGGGAGCCGCGATGCCCGGTTTCCACAGGCGTCCGTTGTGGGTGGGCCAGTGGCCCGGTCTGACGTCGAAACAAGGCCACGAGCCCACCCACGACGGGTGGGTCAGTGGCGGGTGCGGTACAGGTGCATGGTGATCGGGCCGAAGATGGCGGTGAGGACGACGGAGGCGACGAGCACCCAGACGATCTCGCCGCCGTCGGGGGTGCCGGCCATCAGCCCGCGCACGGCGGTGACGAGGTGCGTGACCGGGTTGATCTCGACGAACCGCTGCAGGGCGGCGGGCATCGTCGACGGGTCCACGAAGATGTTCGACGCGAACGTCAGCGGCATCAGCACCATCATCGACACGCCCATCACGGCGTTCGGGGTGCGCAGCAGCAGGCCGAGGATCGTGAAGATCCAGCTCAGCGAGAAGGCGAAGACGAGCAGCAGCAGCACGCCGAGCACGACGCCGACCACCCCGCCGTCGGGGCGGAACCCGAGGACGAGGCCCAGACCGATCGTCATGACCGACGCGATGGAGTAGCGCACGGTGTCGCCCAGCAGGGCGCCGACGATGGGCGCCGGCCGCCAGATCGGCAGCGAGCGGAACCGGTCGAAGACGCCCTTGGTGATGTCCGTGTTGAGCGTGTAGCCCGTGTACACGGTGACGATGACGATGGTCTGCACCAGGATGCCGGGCAGCAGGAACTGGATGTACGCGGACGTGGACCCGGCGAGCGCGCCGCCGAACAGGTACGTGAACATCAGCGTGAAGATCACGGGGGAGACCAGCACGTCGAACAGCTGCTCGGGCACGTGCTTGATCTTCAGCAGCGCGCGCCACCCGAAGGTCAGGGTCATCGAGAGCGCGGACGGTCGTGCGGGCGGCTCGGTGAGCGCGACGGCCTGGCGCAGCGTGGTGGTCGTGATCTCGGCGGGTTCGGCGGACGCGGTCATCGGGACACCTCCTGGGCGTCGGCGGGCTCCTCGTCGTCGGCCGGCAGCGGCTGGCCCGTCAGGGTGAGGAACACCTCGTCGAGGCTCGGCTGGCCGAGCGTGAACTCCGGCACGGCGATGCCTGCCTCCCCGAGCGCGGGCAGCAGCTGCGCCACCGAGGCGGCGCCGTCGTCGGGGACGCGGGCCGACAGCGCATAGGGATCGGTGGGCAGGGTGGGCTCGGTGCCCAGCACCTTCTCGACGACGCTCGCCGCGGCGGACCGCTGGCCGGCGTCGGCCAGCCGGATCGACACCGCCCCTTGGCCCACCGAGCGCTTGAGCTCGGTGGAGGTGCCCTCCGCGATGACGGTGCCGTGGTCGATGACGGCGATGCGGTCGGCGAGCTGGTCCGCCTCCTCGAGGTACTGGGTGGTGAGGAGCACGGTGGCGCCGTCGGCGACGAGCACCCGCACGATGTCCCACACCTGGTTGCGGCTGCGGGGGTCGAGCCCGGTGGTGGGTTCGTCGAGGAAGAGCACGCGCGGCGCCAGCACGAGCGACGCGGCGAGGTCGATGCGGCGCCGCATGCCGCCGGAGTACGTCTTGACCTGCCGGGGGCCGGCGTCCGACAGGCTGAAGGCGTCGAGCAGCCCCTCGACGCGGCGCCGCGCCGCCGTCCCGGTGAACCCGTACAGGCGGGCCAGCATGAGCAGGTTCTCGGTGCCGGTCAGGTCCTCGTCGACGGACGCGTACTGGCCGGTGAGCCCGACGGCGGAGCGGACGGCGTCGGCGTCGGCCACGACGTCGTGCCCCAGCACGCGGGCGGTGCCGGCGTCGGGGCGCAGCAGCGTGGCGAGCATGCGCACGACCGTGGTCTTGCCGGCGCCGTTCGGGCCGAGCAGCCCGAAGACGCTGCCGGTCGGGATCTGCAGGTCGACGCCGTCCACGGCCTTGGTGACCTGCTTGCGGGTGGTGAAGTGCTTGACGAGCCCGTGGGCGTCGACGGCGAGGTCGTCGCGCGGCGGGCCGGGGTCTGACGCGGACATGGGATCTCCCGGGGATGTCGGTGACGTGCGTCACGTCCCAGGCTAGGACGGGCCGCCGACGCCGAACTCATCGGCGACGCACGAGGAGCGACGCGACGGCCGTGGCAGGGTGTCGCCCATGACCACGGAGCCGATGTCCACGGAGCCCGCGACCCGCGACCTGTTCGACCGCGACCACCTCGCCGCGTGGGTCGGCACGCAGGCGGGCTTCGCGCGCGTGCCGGGCGTGCAGTACGCGGTCCGCGTCGGGGACGACGTCGTGCTCGAGGGCGCCTGGGGCGTCGCCGACGTCGCGACCGGCGAGCCGCTGCGCACGGACCACGTGTTCCGGGTGGCGTCGCACTCCAAGACGTTCACGGCGACGGCCGTGGGCCGGCTCGCGGACCGCGGTGCGCTCCGCCTCGACGACCCGTTCGACGCGCACCTGCCCGAGCTCGCGGGCACCGCCGTCGGGCGGGTCACCGTGCGCGAGGCGCTCGGACACACCGGCGGCGTGCGGCGCGACGGCACCGACGCCGACTTCTGGCAGCTCGGCGCGCCGTTCTCGGACCGGGACGGCCTGGTGGCGGCGGTGCGGAACGACGGGCCGGTCCTCGGCCGCGGCGAGGTCTTCAAGTACTCGAACCTCGCCTACGGGCTGCTCGGGCTGGTGGTCGAGGCGGTCACGGGGACGGCCTTCGCGCGGCACGTGCGCGACGACCTCCTCGCCCCGCTCGGGCTGGGGCGCACCACGCCCGAGCTCGACGACGCCGCGCCCGCCGTCGTCGGGCACTCCGCCCTGGGCGTCGCCGACGACGGGCGCCTGCCGGTCGCGCCGGTGCGCACGGGCGCGCTGGCCGCGGCGACAGGGTTCTGCTCGACGGCGGCCGACCTCACGCGGTGGTTCGCGGCGCACGCCGACGGCTCCGGCCTGCTGCGGCCGGAGACGCGTCGCCTGCTGCAGCGGGACGAGTCGGCGATCGACCGCCCGCACGCCCGGCCGCGGCGCTACGGGCTGGGCTTCGAGGCGCGCGAGATCGAGGGCCGTCGCGTCGTCGGGCACGGCGGCGCGTTCCCGGGCCAGCTCAGCCGCACCTGGGCCGACCCGGCCGGGGGCGTCGTCGTGTCCGTGCTGACGAACGCGGTCGACGGTCCGGCCGACGCGATCGCCACCGGCCTGTTCGCGCTGGTCGCGACCGCCCTCGACGCCGGCGCGCCCACGGCGGACGAGGCCGCCGTCCTGCGCCGCAGCGCGGGCCGGTTCGCCAACCTGTGGGGCCTGACGGACCTCGTCCGGCTGGGCCGGGACCTGTGGCTGATCGACCCGCGGCGCGAGGACCCGCTCGCCGGCGCCGAGCGCCTGGTCGTCGACGGCGACGCCCTGCGGCTGCCCGTCGAGCCGGGGTTCGGGGCACCCGGGGAGCCGGTCGAGGTGCTGCCCGGCGACGGCGGCCGGCCGGCGGGGATCGTCGTCGCCGGGGTCACCTCGTGGCGTGCCGAGGACTACGAGCGCGAGCGCCGCGCGCAGCTCGCCGCCCGGCGCGGGGCGTGAGCAGCGGTCACGGCTCGGGGAACGTCGGGGTGATCGGGTCGAGGCGCGGCGCCGGGGACGGGCGGGGCTCGTCGAACGTCTCGACCTCGACGGTCTCCGGCTCGAGCAGGCGGGCGACGGCGTCCTCGAGGTTGGTGCGGATGGCGGCGACGAGGCCGTCGGCGTCGCGGGCCTCGAAGCGCTCGACCAGCTCGACGTGCGACTCGGCGGCGTCCTTGCGGACGGCGTAGTCCTCGCTGAGCGTGAAGCTCGCGATGCGGACCTCCACGATGAGCGTGGTCATCCAGCGCAGCAACCACGGGTTGCCGCCGGCCGCGACGAGCGACCAGTGCACGTTGAGGTCGGCGTCGCCCACGCGGCGGGCGTCCTCGCTGCGCTCGGCGTCGACGAGGGCGTCGTGCGCGGCGCGGACGGCCGCGACCTGGGCCGGGGTCGCGCGCTCGACGGCGAGGGGCGCGGCCGAGGTCTCGACCGTCGTGCGCGCCTCGTACAGCGCGCGCACCCGGTCGGCGCCGATGCGGACCACGCTCAGCCCGCGGCCCGGCACCGAGCGCAGCAGGCCCTCCTGCACCAGGCGCTGCGCGGCCTCGCGGAAGGGCCCGCGGCTGACGCCGAGCTGGCTCGACATCTCGACCTCGCGGATCGGTGACCCCACCGCCAGGGCGCCCGAGTAGACGGCGTTGCGCAGCTCGACGGTGATGAGGTCGACCGTCGACGGGCGCGTCACCGGCGTCAGGAACGGCGCGCTGCCGACGGGGGCCGGCGACGACGATGGGGTCATCTGCTCTCCTTCCAGGGCGGTCGGGGACCGTCCGACCGGGACATATCATCCCGCGCCGCGACCTCCGGCCAGATCGTGACCCTCTTGTGACCATGGCATGACCGGCGTTTTCGGGCATGACGGACCCGTTCGCGACGGTCGTTCGTCCCGGCGACACTGCTCTGACCTGCGACGACGTCGGGACGGGCGTGCCGGAGCGACCCGCCCTCGCTGATTGTAGACAATCCGACATGTAGATACATAGATTGTCGTAGCGTCGGCATCGCGGCTACCGTGTCGCACCGTCCAGACCAACGGCTCGGCGCGGACTCCCGCCGGGCGACGAAGGGAGACACCGTGTCGTCCACCAGGACCACGAAGCGCCGCCGGGCGTTCCTCGCTGCCGGTTCCGTGCTCACCATGACCGCGCTGGCCGCCTGCTCGAGCGTCGACGAGGGCGGATCGGGGGACGGCGGGGGCTCGGCGCTCCAGACGATCCAGGACGCCGGTACCGTCAATGTCGCGTACAACGGCGAGAAGCCGTACAGCTACGACGACGGCGGCGAGCTCACCGGCGCGACGATCGCGCTGGACAAGAAGGTCTTCGGAGAGCTCGGGGTCGACGAGGTCGAGGGCACCCAGACCGAGTGGAACTCGCTCATCCCGGGTCTCAACGCCGGGCGCTACGACACCGTGAGCGCGGGCATGTCGATCCTGCCGGAGCGCTGCGAGCAGGCGGCGTTCGCGGAGCCGACCATCATGTACACCACCGCGTTCCTCGTGCCCGAGGGCAACCCTGACAAGCTCACCGACTGGCAGTCGGTGGAGGACTCCGGCCTCACCGTCGCCGTCACCAGCGGCGCGATCGAGGACGGCTACGCCCAGAAGACCGGGGTCAAGACGATCACGGTGGGCGACTCGACCGACGGCCTCAACGCCGTCGTCTCGGGCCGCGCCGACGCCTTCGCGCTGACGGGCATCTCGATCCGGGCGCTCGCCGACAGCACGGACGAGCCGGTCGAGGCGACCGACGCGTTCGTCGCGACCATCGACGACGTGCCGCAGATCGGCGCGGGTGCCGAGGTGTTCCGCAAGGGCGACACCGAGCTGCTCGAGGCGTACAACGAGAAGCTCAAGCCCATCCTGGAGGACAAGGAGCAGTGGCTCGAGATCATGGAGCCGTTCGGCTTCACCGAGGCGGAGTACCCCCCGCCCGGCCTGACCGCGGACATGCTGTGCGAGGGCGACCTCGCGAAGATCTCCGACGAGCTGGGGCTGGATTCCTGACCACATGTCGGATGATCTCCAGGCACTGATCGACAGTCTTCCTGATCTGGGCAGCGCGGTCGTCGTCACGCTCGAGATGACGATCGGCGGTGCCGCGCTCGCCATGCTCGTCGCGCTGGTGCTGGGGTTCGGCTCGCGTACCCGCTCCCTCTGGGTGCGCGGGCCGTCCCGCGTCGTGATCGAGTTCTTCCGGGGCACCTCGCTGGTGGTCCAGATCTTCTGGCTCTTCTACGTGCTCCCGGTCTTCGGGTTCAAGATGGAGGCGCTCGCCGTCGCGATCGTCGCGCTCGGGCTCAACTACGGCGCCTATGCCGCAGAGGTCGTGCGCGGCTCCATCGAGTCCGTCCCGACGGGCCAGTGGGAGGCCGCGACGGCGCTCAATCTCGGCACGTTCCACAAGGTGCGTCGCGTGATCTTCCCGCAGGCGTGGGCCCTGATGATCCCGCAGCTCGCCAACCTGCTGATCCAGCTGCTCAAGGGTTCGGCCCTGGCGTTCTACATCACCCTGCACGACGTGTACTGGTGGATCGACGAGCTGCAGCGCGACACGAGGGACACCTTCTTCAGCTACGGCGTCGGCCTCGTCATCTACTTCGTGATCGCGTACGTCCTCACGTGGGGGATGAACTGGGCCGAGGAGCGGGCCAAGCGCCGGCTCGGCCGCGGCACCCGCCCGCGCCTGCGTGACGTCTTCGGCCTCAAGCCGGGCGTCCCGACGGAGATCGCCCGCGTGAAGGGGGGTGTGGCATGAACGACGACGCCATCTGGAACTGGGACACGGCATGGGATGTCCTGCCGGCACTCCTGCGCGGCCTGGTCATCACCATCGAGGCGACGGTCGTGGGCATGGTGATCGCCTCGATCCTGGGGCTGCTCATCGCCCTGGCCATGCGCGCGCCGACGCGGTGGGTGCGCGCGCCGCTGCGGTTCGTCGTCGACTTCATCCGCATGACGCCGCTGCTGGTGCAGCTCGTCTTCGTGTGGCTGCTGCTCGTGGACGTCCCGCCGCTCGTCATCGGCTTCGGTGTGCTCGGCGTGCACTACGCCACGTACATGTCGGAGGTGTACCGGGCCGGCATCGAGGCGGTGCCGCGCGGCCAGTGGGAGGCGGCCACCGCGCTGAACCTGCCCAAGGGGCGCACCTGGCGCGCCGTCATCCTCCCGCAGGCGATCCGGAACACGCTGCCCGGGCTGGGCAACTACGCGATCTCCATGTTCAAGGAGACGCCGTACCTCTTCGCCATCACGGTCGTGGAGATGTACCAGGCAGCCCAGCAGTACGGCGCCCTGAACTTCTCCTACATCGAGCCGCTGACCCTGGTCGGGGTGCTCTTCCTGCTGGTGAGCTACCCGACGTCGCTGCTCGTCCGCCGGATGGAGACGCGCCTTGCCTGACCCGACGACCACGACCTCCACTGGGAGCCAGAACATGAGCAACGCCTCGAACGGCGCCCCCGCCATCGAGTTCCGCGACGTCACCAAGCGCTTCGGCGACAACGTGGTGCTCGACGGACTGAACTTCTCGGTCGCGCAGGGCGACCGCGTGACCCTGATCGGACCGTCCGGCTCCGGCAAGACGACGATCCTGCGCCTGCTGATGACCCTCGAGGAGGCGAACGGCGGGCTCATCCTCATCGACGGCGACCCCTACACGCACGAGTACAAGGGCGACAAGTGGGTCGAGATCTCGGAGAAGCGGCGCCGCGTCGTGCGCAACCGGGTGGGGATGGTCTTCCAGCAGTTCAACCTGTTCCCCAACATGACCGTGCTGGAGAACATCATCGAGGCGCCGGTCCACGTGCTCGGCAAGAGCAAGGCCGAGGCCGTCCAGCGGGCGGAAGAGCTGCTCGAGCAGGTCGGCATGACCGACAAGCGGGACTTCAAGACGAACCAGCTCTCGGGTGGTCAGCAGCAGCGCGTCGCCATCGCGCGGGCCCTCGCCATGGACCCGGAGATCCTGCTGCTCGACGAGGTGACCTCGGCGCTCGACCCGGAGATCGTGGCCGACGTGCTCGGCGTGCTCCGCGAGATCGCCCGCACCACGGACATCACGATGCTGCTCGTGACCCACGAGATGCAGTTCGCCCGCGACGTCTCCAACCGCGTGCTGATGTTCGACCACGGCAAGATCGTCGAGGAGGCCGACCCCGAGACGATGTTCACGAACCCCAGGCACGAGCGCACCCAGGAGTTCCTCAAGGCCGTGCTCGGGAACTGACCCTCCCGGGCCCCGAACAGGCGGTTGCTCCCGTTCTCACGCGTCACGGCGCGTCAGAGCGGGAGCAACCGCCTGTTCGGCGTCTCGGGGCCCCGGTGTCAGGACGCCGGGGTGGGGGTCGGCGTCGCGGCGGGGGCCTGCTCGGCGTCGGGGACGGTGCCCCCGGTCCCCGTCCCCGTCCCGGCGCCGGTGTCCGTGCCGGTGTCGGTGCCGCCGTCGGACGAGTCGGACCCGTCACCGGCGCCCTCCGCCGGCTCGTCGGTGTCGGTGCCGCCCGTGGGCTCGTCGGTCGGGGCGTCGGTCTCGGTGCCGTCCGTCGGCTCGTCGGTCGGCTGGTCCGTGGTCCCGTCGGTCGGCTCGTCGGTCGGCCGATCCGTGGTCCCGTCGGTGGTGCCGGTGGTGGACTCGTCGGACCCCTGGTCGCCGGTGCCCGTGTCGGAGTCGTCTCCGGGCACGTTCGTCGGGTCCTCGGCGGGGCTGGTCGGGGTGGGCACGGTGGTCGAGTCGTCGGAGCCGTTCGAGGTGCGGCTGATGCTGGTGCCGGACCCCTCCTGACCGCGCACCGCGTCGGACAGCGGCTTGCCGATGACGAGCTCGACGACCAGCACCACGCCCATGACGACGACGAACAGGGCCGCCGCCGACAGGGCCAGCACCTTCTTCGTGCCGTGCTTCTCCACGAAGCGCAGCCAGGCGTTGCGCGGCTCCGGCTCCTCGCCGTCGGGCGCGTCGTCGCCGTCGGCCGTCCCGCCGTCGGGCCCCGCGCCGCCGTCGGCCGCGAGACCGGTGCCGACAGCGCCCACCGGCCCGAGGGGGCGGGTCTCCCCGAGCTCCTGCGTCGGGTCGAGCGGCGCGGTGGCGTCGAGCGGCTCCGTCCCGGGGACGGTGCCGTCGGCCAGGGTGTCCGCGGTGTCCGCGGCGTCCGACGTGCTGACCACGGTGCCGCGCGCCGTCGTGGCGGTGCCGCTGACGCGCATCGCGGCGGTGCGCGAGCGCCCGGCGCCGGGGCCGGTGCGCGCCACCACCTTGGTGACGACGGGCTTGAGCTGCTCGTGCGTCTTCTCGATCGAGCGCGTGTAGAGGAAGTTGCCGATGACCGTGATGACGCTCGCGAGGCCGGCGCCGATGATCGTCCCGGCCACGCCGAAGAAGGACATCAGCACCGTGGCGCTGACAGCGGCGAGAGCGCTGGCGACCACCTGGGTGAGCGAGAGCCGGGTCTTGGCGGGGGCGTCCTTCGCGTCGTCGTGCGGGCCGTCGACGGGGTCGCCCGGGGCGGAGGTGCGGGGGGAGGAGGTCACGGAGCGTCGGGTCCAGGTCGGGGTCGTCTGTCCGACGCCCGCCGCACCCGCCGGCACGAGGGCCGCGCGCCGCGGGCTCCGGCGTCTGCCGCGGGCGTCCCCAGCAGCCTAGGCCGGGCGTGTGCAGGTCGCAGCGGGCCGTCGTGACCCGCCCCGAGAGGAAGCGCGAAGATCCTGTGTCTCCGCACGTCGTGGGTGTGAC
>NZ_JBHXAW010000142.1:0-10965 GCF_042726645.1 Isoptericola sp. NPDC060257 | reverse complement strand
GTGCTGGGCATCGTGCTCGCGTCCCTCGTGTTCGCGGCGCTCGTCGCCGTCTGCGTGCTGGCGGCGCTCGACGTCCTTGCCCTGCCCGCCCTTGTCGTCGCCGCGCTCCTGCTGACGGCGTCCAGCGCGGCTGGCTTCGTCGTCGGCTCCTCGCTCTCGCAGGAGACGACGACCAACCACCCGATGCCGTCGAGCCGCGCGGGCGGCTACTACCTGGCCACCGGGCTCACGGTCCTCGCGCTGCTCCTGGCCGTCTTCGTGCTGCTCGGGGCGTTCGACCCGTGGATGTATGTCGTCGCGGGGGCCGCCCTCGTCGTGGGCGGCGTCCTGTTCACGATGCTCGGCGTCACGCAGACCAACCGGAAGAAGGCGTGGGTGCGGGACGTCGCGCGGGCCCACGCCTCCGGGCACCACTTCGACCGCTTCGACCACGACCCGGCCGCTGCCGCGCGGTTCGGCGTCTACACGGTCGTCATCTGGCTGGCGGCGTTCGTCGTGTTCGTCGTCCTCGGCCTCACCGTCGGCTGGGCGTGGTCCTGGCTGACTTTCGTCGTCGCCCTCGCGGTGATGATGCTCGTCCTCGCCCGGATGCTCTTCCGGTCGACGGAGGAGCAGCAGAAGCAGTAGCAGCAGAACGGTCCCGGGCGACTGCCATCGCCCGGGACCGGTGGCTCGGGTCCGGTGCGCGACCGCACCACGAGACGCACTCCCACCCTAGGGCGTGCACCGGACCCTCCGACCCCTGGACCATCCAGCAAGGAGGAAGCATGTCCACCCCGACCCTGTCGGCGCCGGCGATCGAGGTCGCCGGCCTGACCAAGACCTACGGCTCCGGCCGCACCGCCGGTCGAGGCGCACGCACCGTGCGCGCGCTCGACGGCCTCGACCTCGCCGCCGCCCCAGGCAGCGTGCTGGGGCTGCTCGGCCCGAACGGCGCCGGCAAGTCCACCACCGTGAAGATCCTCGCGACCCTCTCGGCCCCGGACGGCGGGACCGCGCGCGTCGCGGGCCACGACGTCGTGCGCGACCCGGCCGCCGTCCGGCGCGCCATCGGCTACGTCGCGCAGCGTCCCGTCACCGACCCGATGGGCACGGGCCGCGAGAACCTCGTCCTGGCCGGCCGGCTGCAGGGCCTCGGCGCCCGCGACGCCCGGTCGCGGGCCGGCGAGCTGCTCGAGCGGTTCGGCGTCGCGCACGCCGCCGACCGGCTGGTGAAGACCTGGTCCGGCGGGATGGCGCGCAAGCTAGACGTCGCCGTCGGTCTCGTGCACCGGCCGCAGGTGCTGTTCCTCGACGAGCCCACCACGGGCCTCGACCCCGAGGCGCGCGCCGCGATGTGGGCCGAGATCGAGCGCATGGCGGCCGGTGACGGCATGACGATCCTGCTCACCACCCACTACCTCGACGAGGCCGACCGCCTCGCCGACCGGGTCGTCATCGTGGACGCGGGCCGCGTCGTCACCGCGGGCACCCCCGACGCGCTGAAGGACGAGCTGCGCGGCGACGGCGTCACCGTCGAGCTCGACGACGTCGCGGCCGCGGCCGCCGCCGCACCGGTCGCCGCGCGCGTGCCCGGCGTCGTCGACGTCGCCCCCGACGGGCGGACGCTGCGCGCACGGGCCGACGCGGGGGCCACGGCGCTCCCGGCGCTGCTCGCGGCGCTCGACGCCGCGGGCGTCGACGTGCGGGCGGCGGGTCTGTCCCGGCCCACGCTCGACGACGTCTACCTGCGGCACACCGGCCGCAGCCTGGAGGCGGCCCACCGGGCCGCGAGCGGGACCGCCGGCAGCGCCGGCGCCGAGGCCACGGAGGTGGTGGCATGAGCACCGCGACGATCGACCCGACCACGACGCGCCGTCCGGCCCGCCGCACGAGCGCTCTGACCCAGGCCGCGCTCCTCACGGGGCGGCAGGCCCGGCAAGGCGTGCGCATCCCCGTCTTCATGGTGATGAACCTGCTGCAGCCGATGATCTGGCTGCTGCTGTTCGGGCAGCTCTTCCGGTCCGTCATCGAGATCCCCGGGTTCGCCGGGGGAGCGGACGTCAGCTACCTCGAGTACCTCACGCCGGGCGTCGTCATGATGACGGCGATGGGCGGCGCGGCCTGGGCGGGCACCACGTTCGTGCAGGACATGGACCGCGGCGTCATGGATCGCTTCCTCGCCTCGCCGACCAGCCGCGGCGCGCTGCTGTCCGCGTCGATGGCCTGGTACGCGCTGCTCGGCTGCGCGCAGGCGCTGGTCGTCGTGGGTGTCGCGTGGCTCGGCGGGGCGCGGTTCCCGGGCGGCTGGGCCGGCGTGCTCGTCATGCTGGTCGCCGTCGCGCTGCTGAGCTGCCTGTTCGCGGCGCTGTCGGGGGCGGTCGCCCTGCTCACGCGGCAGCAGGAGGCGCTGATCGGCGTCTCGCAGCTGCTGACGATCCCGCTGATGTTCCTCTCGTCGGCGGTGATGGACCCGGGCCTCGCGCCGGACTGGATCGCCACCGCCGCGCGGTACAACCCGTTCGACTGGGCGGTGGTCGTGGCCCGGGACGCGCTCCAGGGCTTTGCCGACCCCGGCACCCTGTGGCTGCACCTGGGCCTGCTCGCCGCCGCCGTCGCGGTCATGGGCGCGCTCGCGTCGTCGGCGTTCCGCGCCTACCGCCGCGCCATCTGACGCCGAGGCAGCACGAGATCCGCCGAGGTAGTGCGACCTCGGCGGATCTCGAAATACCTCGGCGTGGGCTTCCCTGTTCCGCGACCCTGCGGGACGGTACGGTCGTCGGTCATGGAGGTCTCCGTCAGCGCGCTGCGCGCCGAGCTCAAGTCGTGGATCGAGAAGGCGCGGGCGGGCGAGGAGGTCGTCATCACCGAGCGGGGGGTGCCGGTCGCCCGCCTGTCGGGGGTGCAGACCGCCGACCTCGTCGCCGGGCTGGTGCGCGACGGCCTGCTCACGCCCGCCGCGACCGAGCGGCCGGTGCACGCGGTGCCCGACGACGACGCCGTCGCGCGGCCGGCCCCGCGCCCCGCGGCACGGCCGGCGTCGCGCATGTCCGACCTCGTGCGGCGCATCCGGCGCTGACGCCGTTCCCGCCCCGCCCGACCGCCGTCACGGAGAACGGAGCAGGATGGCCCTCGTCTACTTCGACGCCAGCGCGCTGGTGAAGCTGTGCGTGCACGAGCCCGGCTCGGCGCTGGCGAGCGCACTGTGGAACCGCGCCGACGTCGTCGTCTCGTCGCGCATCGCCGACGCCGAGGTGCGGGCCGCGCTCGCCGCCGGCGAGCGGGCCGGCGTCCTCGACCCGCTCGCGCGCCGGCGCGGGACGGCGATCTGGGACGAGCTGAGCGTCGGGCTGCACACGCTCGAGGTGACGCCCGAGGTCTCCGAGCGCGCGGCCGAGCTGGTCGCGTCGTGCCCCGTGCCGCTGCGCGGCGCCGACGCCCTGCACGTGGCGAGCGCGCTCGCCGTCGCGCACGAGGACACCGTCGTCGCGGCGTGGGACGAGCACGTCGCGGGCGCCGCCCGCTCCCGGCGCCTCCGCGTCCTCCCGTAGGCTCGGCGGGTGATCTCCGCCGCCTTCGGATCCTTCCAGTACATCGTGCTCGTCGTGCTCGCCGTCGTGGTGTTCGTCGTGCAGCTCGTCGCGTTCCTCGACGCCGCCCGCCGGCCGGCCAACGCCTACGTGTCCGAGGGGAAGCTGAAGAAGAACATCTGGCTGATCATCCTCGGCATCGCGGCCCTCATCGGGCTGTTCGGGCTGCCGCCGATGCTCATGACGGCCGGGTCGTTCTTCAACGTCATCGCCGTGACGCCCGCGATCATCTACTGGGTCGACGTGCGCCCGCGGATCCTGCCCTACGGCACGGGCGGGGGGCGTCGTCCTCAGGGCCCGACGGGCGGCTGGTGACGTGGTCGAGGTGACGACGCCGGGCCCGAGCGCGCCCGTGGCGCGTGGCGCGGCCCCGCTGGCCGAGGTCGTGCGGGGGGACCTCGTGGAGTCGGTGCACCTGGGGCACCTGGTGGTGCTGGGCCCGGACGGCGTCGTCCGGCTCGCCCTGGGCGACCCGACGACGACGATCTGGCCGCGCTCGTCGGTCAAGCCGCTGCAGGCCGTGGCCATGCTGCGCTCCGGCCTCGACCTGCCGGACCGCCTCCTGGCGCTCGCGGCCGCCAGCCACAGCGGTGCCCCGGAGCACCTGGCCGGGGTCCGCGAGATCCTCGCCGGCGCCGGGCTCGACGAGTCCGCGCTGCGCAACGCGCCCGACCTGCCGCTGGGCCGCGCGGAGGCGCTCGCCTGGCAGGAGGCCGGGCACGGCCCGGAGCAGATCGCGCAGAACTGCTCGGGCAAGCACGCCGCGATGCTCGCGACCTGCGTCGCGGCCGGCTGGGACGCCGCGACCTACCTCGACGTCGACCACCCGCTGCAGCGCGCGGTGCGCGAGGCCGTCGTCGGGCTGACGGGCGACCCGGACCCGCACGTCACCGTCGACGGCTGCGGCGCGCCGCTGTTCTCCACGAGCGTGCTCGGGCTGGCCCGCTCGTTCGGCCGGCTCGCGTCGGCGGCCGCCGACGGCACCTCCGCCGACGGCGGGCGGATCGCGCGCGCGATGGCGCGGCACCCCGAGATGGTGGCGGGCCGCGGGCGCGAGGACACCCTCGTCATGACCGCCGTGCCCGGCGCGATCGCCAAGATCGGCGCGGACGGCGTGTGCGCGGCGGGCCTGCCCGACGGGTCGGCGGTGGCTTTCAAGATCCTCGACGGCGGCGACCGGCCGCGCCCGGCCATCCTCGCCGCGGCGATGCGCGCGGCGGGGGCGGCCGGCGTCGCGGGGGCGGACGCCGCCGCGCTCGACGCCGTCGGCGTCACGCCGGTGCTGGGCGGTGGCGCCCCGGTCGGTGCGGTGCGCCCGGCCTTCGTGGCGGACGTCGCATGAGGGCCGTGCTGCAGCGCGTGTCGAGCGCGTCCGTCACGGTCGCCGGCGAGGTGGTGGGCGCGATCGACCGGCCCGGCCTGCTCGCGCTGGTCGGCGTGACGCACGACGACGGCGCCGCCGAGGTGGCGACCGTCGCCCGCAAGATCGCGGAGCTGCGGATCCTGCGCGACGAGCGCTCCGTGACGGACGCGGGCGCGCCGGTGCTGGTGGTCAGCCAGTTCACCCTGTACGGGGACGCGCGCAAGGGCCGCCGGCCCACCTGGAACGCGGCTGCACCCGGCCCGGTGGCGGAGCCGCTGGTGGACGCGGTCGTGGCCGACCTGCGGTCGCGCGGCCTCGAGGTGGCCACCGGGAGGTTCGGCGCGGACATGGATGTCGCCCTGGTGAACGACGGCCCCGTGACGATATTGGTGGAGACCTGACAAATCGCTGACCTGCGTCTTCGCGCAATTCTCGGGGCGATGCGGCAGAGTGGTGCCGCCGAGCACCGAGGCCCGGCACGAGACGGGAGGCCGACGATGACCTCGATCCGCGACACTGCGCCGCCCTGGCAGTCCCCGTCCGGCGCGCGTGCGCGCCCGGTCGCGCCGCAGGTCGTGCGACGGGTCTCGGAGCTCGTCGGCGCCGACCCCGAGGCCCTCGCCCAGACGCTCGGCCTGCTCACCCCCCACCAGCTCGCCGGCGTCGCCGCGCTGCCCGACCCGCTCCCCGTGACGGCCGCGGTGCGGGCGGCCGCCCTCGACGGGACCGCCGGCGCGCTCGACCCCGAGGACCGGCACCTGCTGCTGACTGCCGGGGTGCTCGTCCTGGACCGCGTCGACGTCCTGCTCGGCGCGACCGGCGCTCCCGTCGAACGACTGCTCGCGCCGCCGCTGGCCGGGCACCTCCAGCTCGCCGACGGCCGGTTCCGGGTCGCGGACCCGAGGCTGCGCGCCGTCGTGCACGAGGACGCCGACCTCACCGAGCGCACGGCCGTGCACGCCGCCCTGGCGACCGAGCTGGAGCGGGTGGGCGAGCCCGGCGCGGCGCGGTGGCACGCCGCGCTCGCCACCCTCGCCGGCGACCCGGCCCTGGCCGACGGCCTGGTGCGCCTCGCCCGGCAGCGGCTGGGGCAGGGGTGCGCGGTCGCGGCGCACGCGATCGCGCGCGAGGCGGCCAGCCACGGCACCGGAGACGTGCGGGCGCGGGCGTTCCTCGTCGCGGGGCGCGCGGCGCTGCTCGCCGGGCACCTGCGCGACGCCGCCGGGTGGCTCGAGCGGGTCGCGAGCACCGGGGTGGCGACGGTGCAGGAGGACGCCGAGCGGGCCCGCGACGCGGTGCTCGCGCTGGTCGACGCCCGGCCGCTCGACCGCGCCACGGGAGCATCCGCCCCGCGTCGGGGCCGCACCGCGGCGCTCGACGCGGACGACGACGACCCTCCGGGCGTCCGGCTCGCGCGCCTCGTCGTGCCGGTCGCCCGCGCCACGGTGTCCTCGGCGGACCGCGCCGTGCTCGCCGCCGTGGTCGAGGCACTCGCCCGCCTCGACCGCTACCCCCGCGAGGCCGACGAGGTCCTGGCGCGGGCCGTCGTGACCGCGGTGCCGTACCGCGAGACCGCCGCCTGGGCGGGAGCCGACGGGCTCTCCCCGTTGGCGGAGGCGCACCTGCGGGTGGTGCAGGCGCTGGTGCTCCTGCGCGGCGGCGACGCCGAGCAGGCGGCCCGGGTGCTCGACGACGCCGCGGCGCGGCTGCCGCTGTCGCACGTCGTCGGCGGGCTCGCGGCCGAGGTGGCACGCCGCACCGGGGGCTCCGACACCCTCGCCGCCGGGCTGCGCGCCGTCGGCCCGGACCCGGTGCCCGCGGCGGTCGCCGCCTGCGGCGACCTCGGGTACGTGCGCCCGGCCGCCGTGCCGTCGCTGGTGGTGAGCGCGGTACGGACGTGCCGGGGCGGCCCGGACGGGCTCGCCGACGTGTGGGCGCGCTGGGCGGACGTGCTCACGGCGCGGGAGCTCGACGTCGCGCGCCTCGTCGCGGACGGCCTGGCGAACAAGCAGGTGGCCGACCGGCTGTGCGTGTCCGTGCGCACCGTCGAGGTGCACCTGGGGCGCGTGTTCCGGAAGGTCGGCGTGAGCTCGCGCGCCGAGCTCACCGTGGTCGCGCTGCGGCCCGCGTCGTGACGCCGACCTGACCCGACCTGTCCGTGCACATCAGGAGGGCGGTGTCAGTGGTCGGTGCGACGCCGGCGCGCGACGCCGACGGCGACGCCGCCCGCGGCCACGAGCGCGGCGGCCGCGGCGACCAGCCCGGCGACGCCGGCGCCGGTCTGCGGCAGGAAGCCCGACGCGGGCGGGGCGGCCGCGGGCGGGGCACCGTCCGCGGGCACGGCGGCGGGGACGGTCGTGCCGGGGGTCGGCTCGCCGGGCTCGCCGGGCGGCACCGTGCCGGGCGGGTTGGTCGCGCAGCTCGGCGACGACGGCGGGTAGGCGGCGGTCATGGTGAGCTCGGGGTTCACCTCGAGCTTCACGTCCACGGACGGGCGCACCCAGTCGAACTCGTCGCCCTCCACCCAGACGCCGTTCTCGAGGCGCCAGCCGGGCCAGTCGAGCGGCGCGCCCGACGCGTCCACCACGGCGCCCGGCCACAGGACCCGGCCGCTCATCGGGAGGTCCGCCTGCACGACGTCGTCGCCGCCCGGGTTGAGCCACGTGATGGTCACGGTGGTGTTCTCGGTGCCCGTGGCGGTGACGGCGTAGCGGAGGTAGGGCACGTCGCCGTCGCACTCGGGCTGGAAGATCTGTGCGGTGAGCGTCGGGACCTCGGGCGGCGGGTAGTCCGTGCTGCTCGGGCTGCTGCTCGGGCTGGGCACCGTGTCGGCGAGCGCCGGCGCGGCGGCGGCGACCGCGATCGCGCCGCTCAGGACCAGGCCGACGGCGGCGCCGGCGGCGGTGCGTGCGTGGGCCATCTCGACTCCTCGGGGGCGGTGCTCTCCGTGCTGCCTGGGTGCTGCCCGGGGCCCTCACGCTAGCCGCGCGGGCGTTCCGCGGACCCTGTCTCACCCGGGTGAAACCGCAGGCAGCGGGGCATCTTCACCCGCAGGTCGGGGCCTCGACGTCGAGCAGCCCGCCGGTCGTCGTCGTCGGGGTCGACCAGACCTCCAGCCGGCCGGGCGGCGTGCCGCCCGCGTCGTTCGCCGCGGTGCCCGGCGCCGCCGGCACGACCAGCCGCAGTGTGGTGCTCTCGCCCGGGGCGAGGACGACCGTGACCGTCTGGGTAGGCCGTCCGTGCGTGGTGCGGGCCTCGCCGCCGACGGCGGTCCCGTCGCGCTCGACGCGCGGGGCCTCGGCGTCGCGCGGCCCCGCGACGGTCACGGCAAGGCTGAGGGTGCCCGGCGGACGTGCTCGCCCGGGCAGCCCGGCGACGTACCAGGGCAGCGACGTGGCGGCGTCGGCGGGGGCCGTCGACGCGAGGGTCAGCTCGAGCGTGTCCACCCGCCCGCCCGCCGTGCACTCGCTGTCGACGACCTGCAGCGACGACTCGAGGTAGGCGGACATCTTCCCGGCCACGTGGTCGCCCAGGAACACGCCGACGGCGTCCGCGGCGCGCGGGGCGGCGGCGTACGAGCCGGCGATCAGCGTGCCCTCGAGCCGGGCCTCCTCGGCCGGGTCGGCCGACCAGACGCGGACCCGGTGCTCCCGGGCGGCGCGTTGCAGGCCGGAGAGCAGCGCGCCCGGGGAGACGCTTTCGGACGTCGCGCGGGCGAGGACCGCGGCAGCGGCGTCGGCGAAGAAGCGGTCGGCCGTCTCGGGGTCCAGCACGTCGTAGACGCGCCGCAGCAGCACGTCGACAGCGTTCTCGGCCGTCAGCTCCACGGAGTCGCGGCCCAGGGCCTCCGCCACCGGGCGGGACACGGGCACCCGCACGGGGCCGGTCTCCGCGAGGAGGTGCGAGAGCGCGACGGGGTCGGTCGCGAGGACGCCGTCGACCTGTTCGCCCTGCGCCCGCGCCCACATCTCGGCGGCCAGCGTGGCCGACGTCGGGAAGTCCGGGGTGGCGGTCACGTCCTGCACGAACGTGCCGAGGCGGCCCGTGTAGGCGTCCTCGTCGTCCGCGGACAGGGGGAGCACGGGGGAGCGGAACGGGCCGACCTCGGAGGAGCCCACCTGCCGCACCACCTCGACGCGCCCGTCGTCGACCCGCACCAGGATGAGCGCTCCCGGGATCCCGCCGCCCGGCCGCAGCTCCGCGCTGTTCATGCCCAGGACGAGATAGGTGCGCGGTCCGTCCGCGCCGAGCATCGCCGGCGCGAGCGCGGCCGCGCGGTCGCCGGTCGCGACGGCGCCGGCGAGCTCGTCGACCCGGTCGCGCAGCGACGTGACCGGGTCGACGAGCTGCGGCAGCAGGGCCTCCGGGTCGACCGTGTCGAGCCGGGCACGCGACGCGTCGATCGAGGCCCGCGCCGCGACCATCCCCGGGGCGGCCGACCGCAGGGGGGCGAGGTCGAGCCCGCCGTCCGGGGTGCGGCCCGTGGCGGCCACGGCATCGGCCAGGTCGGCCAGGGCGGGCAGCACGTCGTCGGTCACGTCGTCGAGCACGACGGCGACGTCGACGGCCGCCCCCGCCGACGGGCCGACCACGGGCAAGCGGGCGGCGAGCCACCACAGCGGGCCGTCGGTCGCCTCGCGCGCGATCGTGGTCTGCGCGCGCAGCTCCGCCAGGGCCGGGGAGGAGGCGAGCGTCGCCGGGGCGCCGCCGTCCGCCTCCGACCGGGCGCCGGCGCGCAGCTCCTCCGCCACGGAGGGCACCTCCGCGGCGGCGCGGGTGAGGGCGCCGCGCGCGGCGAGCGCGTCGCGGACCAGGAGCACCGCGCAGACGGCGACGACCAGCAGGGCCGCGACCGTGCCGAGCAGCACCCAGCGCACGGCGCGCCGTCGGCGGGGCGCCGGCGCCGCGGGCTCCGTGCTGGCGGGCGCCGCGCCCGTGTCGACGGTCATGCCCGCACCGTAGGTCCGCCCGAGCCCGGCGGAGGGATGAATCTGCGGGTGATGTCGGCGCGCGCGGGTGCAAGACCAGGGGGCGCGGCGACACAGTCGCGTCGAGGGGTGGCGCGCGCCCTCGCGCGCCCCAGGACCGCAGGAGGCCCGGTGGACCCGGACGAGACGGCGCGTGTCGACGACGACACGGCGTGGTTCGACGACCTCTTCGCCGCGCACGCGGGGGCGGTGCACCGCTACCTCGTGCGGCGCCTGCCCGCGGGCGGCGCGGAGGCGGAGGACCTGGCCGCCGACGTCCTCGCCACCGCCTGGCGCCGCCGGGCGGACGTGCCGCGCGGGGCCGAGCTGCCGTGGCTCTACCGGACGGCCGGGTTCGTGCTGGCCAACCATCGGCGCAAGGCCCGGCCGACGCCCGTCGCGGTCGTGCCGGAGGTGCCCGACGACGTCGACCCGGCGGCGCTCGCCGTCGACGACGACCGCGTGCGCGCGGTCCTCGCGCGCCTCTCGCCGCGCGACCGGCAGGTGCTCCTCCTCGTCGCGTGGGACGGCGTCGGCGGCGAGGGGCTGGCGCAGGTGCTGGGCGTCTCGCGCGGGGGAGCCGACGCTGCGCTGTCCCGCGCGCGGGTGCGGCTGCGCGCCGCGTGGGACGCCGAGGCGGCGGTCGACGACGGGGCGGGCGAGGACGGCGCCGCGGCGCAAGCGGGCGCGCGATGACGACACAGACGGGGTGCGAGACGCCCGCCGGGCCGGCGGGCCGCGGGGCCGGGAGGACAGCATGAGCCGCGACGAGGTACGCGAGGACGGCGACGACGAGGCGTTCGCCCGCCTCCGGGCGGCCGACCCGGCCGCGGGGGCGGGGGCGGTCGGTGCGGGGCTGCGGGCGAAGGTCGACGCCCGGCTGGCCGGTGACGGCGACGCCGCCGCCGCCGACAGGCCGGGGGACGACCTGACCGGTGACGAGGAGGGCGACGAGCTCGCCCCCCGCCGCGGGCGGCGCCGCACGCCGTGGCTGGCCGCCGCGGGCGTCGTGGTGCTCGTGGCGGTGGGAACGGGCGGGTACGCCCTCGGCGGCGCGGCCGCGCCC
>NZ_JBHXAW010000141.1:0-10968 GCF_042726645.1 Isoptericola sp. NPDC060257 | reverse complement strand
GCCGGAGCCCTCGGCATCGGAGATGGCCTCGCCCAGCTCGGCTCCGATGTCGGCGTCGATCTCGCCGGACAGCACGACACGGGCGCGCGACGCGCCCACGATGACGTGCACGCTCGCGGGGTCTCCCAGCTCAGGCACCGCGTCTGCCTCCTTCACGTCCGCACGCCGCAGATCACGTGGGGTCGTGTTCGATCCGTCGTGCACGGTGCTCCTTCCACGCGCGGGGCGTTCACCTCGAGTCTCGGCGGACACCAATCTACGGTTGAATGACCAGCAAGAACACCAACCAGGGCGGGGAATCTCGGCAGTGGAGGCATTATGACCGAATCATCCGGTCCTGTGCCGCCCCTTCCGGACGGATTTCTCGACGGGGCGATCGCGGCCGCCGTCATCCCCGCGTTCGTCACCGGCGCCTGGGAGGACGGGATGCCCGTCCTGTGGATCAACGACGCCTTCGCGCGGGAGTCCGGGATCGGCGTCAACGACCTCGCCGTCCTGGGCAAGCACCCGCTCCTGGAGCTCGTGGACGACGACGCGGAGCGCGAGCGCAGCCAGGGCGACCTCCGTGCCGGGCTGCCCACCACGCGCATGGTGAGCGGGCGGCTCACGGACGGCCGCGCCACCTGGTGGCAGGTCACGATGTCGCCGGTGCCGGGCGACGGGGGGCCGGTGGAGCACTGGTTCGGCACGGCCACGGACGTGTCGACGCACGTCGAGCGGCAGGCCAACCAGCTCGCCTCCCTCGAGGTGGAGCGTCGCGAGCGCGCGGACCTCGACCTCATCGCCCAGACCACGGAGCTGCTCGGCGACCTCGAGTACCCGTACGCGCTGCGCGACATCGCCGACCTGCTGCGCGCGCTCGTCCCCTGGGCCGGCTTCTACGTCAACGACGACGGGCTCGTCTTCGCCGACGGCGTGGACGTCGCGTCGCCGCCGAGCGGTCGCGGTCGCCGGCACGCCCGGTACGTGCCCGAGCTGCCCGACGACGCCTCCGGGGAGCGGCCGGACCCGCCCGCCGACGGCGACGCCCGCGAGCCGGTGCGGGACGAGGTGCAGGACCTGCTCGAGGGAGTCGTCGAGGGACCGGTGATGCTCCGCCTGGGGGCGGGCTTCCCGGCCCACTCGGCGTCCGGCTGGCTGCGCCGCGACCTGCTGCGGCGCGTGGTGGAGGAGACCGGGGCGCTGCCGCGCGCCGTCGTCGTGCACGCGGTGGCCGGGCGCCGGCGCGTGCTGGGGCTCCTGGCCACCTGGCACGGCGTGGGGGTGGCGCCCGACGGCACCGTCACCGAGGAGGTCCGGCCCGGTCCGGGCGAGCCGCAGCACGTGCACACCGTGATCGAGGTGGTGGCGCGCCGGGCCGGCACCGCCATCGACAACGCGCGCCTGTACGCGCGCGAGCACCGGCTCGCCGAGGCGCTGCAGCGCGCCATGCTGCCCGAGCAGGCCGACGTGTCCGGGCTCGACGTGTGGACCTACTACGCGCCCAACGCCGAGCACGCCCAGGTGGGCGGCGACTGGTACGACGTGCTGCAGATCAACGAGGGCACCGTCGGGCTCGTGGTCGGCGACGTCGTCGGGCACGACGTCGAGGCCGCGGCGGCCATGGGGCAGCTGCGGTCCGTGGTGCGGTCGTACGCGTTCGAGCTCGCCACGCCCGGGATCGTCGTGGACCGGGTGGACCAGCTCGTCACGGGGATGCGCATCCCGCGGTCGGCGTCGATGGTCTACGCCACGCTCAAGCACCAGCAGGACGGCGACGCGTGGACCGTGCAGTACACGCGCGCCGGCCACCTGCCGCCCCTGCTGCTGCGCGACGGCAAGGTGACCCAGCTGGCGGGCGGGGCCGGGTCGCTCATCGGGTTCGGGTCCAGGCCCCGCACCACCGGGCAGACCGAGCTGCGCCGCGGCGACGTGCTCCTCTTCTACACGGACGGGCTCATCGAGCGCCGCGACCGGTCGCTCAAGGTCGGGCTCGACGCCCTCGTCGAGACGTCGGGACGCATCACCGCCCGCGACGCCGCCGGGGTGGGGGAGGAGCTGCTGTCCCGGCTCGCCGACGCGCCCGAGGACGACGTCGCGCTCGTCGTCGTGCGCGTGCCCGACCCGGTCGCCGACGCGCAGGTCCAGCCGCTCAGCCCGAGGTCGCGGCGGTGGCTGCTGCCCAGCGAGCCGGCGTCCATCGGCCGGGCCCGGCACGCCGTGCTGCGCACCTGCCAGGCCTGGGGCCTGCCGGAGTCCGCGTCGGCGGAGCTGGTCGTCTCCGAGCTCGTCGCCAACGGCGTGCTGCACGGCTGGGGCAACATCGCGCTGCGCCTCTTCGACACCGGCGACGGGCTGCGGATCGAGGTGGAGGACTCCAACCCCGCGCCGCCCGTCACCACGGACGGCCACCCCAACCGCGTGGGCGGGTTCGGGATGCAGATCGTCGAGCGGCTCGCCGACTGGGGCTGGCGGCCCGCCGGCTCCGGCAAGCTCGTGTGGGCCAAGCTGCACGCGAACGCCGTCGCGCCCGGCTGACCGCGTCCGTCGGTCGAGCCTGTCGAGACCACGCGCGGGTCTCGACAGCTCAACCCACGAGCGCGCGGACCTCCTCCGGCGAGGTGCCGGAGTCGCGCAGGAACTGCGCGCAGCGCTCCGCCTCGTCGGCCTCGCCGATCTGCGCGGCCGCCGCGGACAGCGCGGCGAGCGCGCGCAGGAACCCCTGGTTGGGCTCGTGGTCGACGGGGATCGGGCCCTGGCCGCGCCAGCCCGCGCGACGCAGGGCGTCGAGGCCGCGGTGGTAGCCGGTGCGCGCGTACGCGTACGCCGTCACGGACCGGGCCGCGGTGGGCTCGTCGCCCGCGGCGTCCAGCGCGGCCTCGGCGAGCACGGCCCAGGCGAGCGACGACGAGGGGTGGTCGGCGGCCAGGCGTGCCGGGTCCTCCCCGGCGTCCAGGCCGTCGCGCACCTGGGGGTGATCGTCGGGCAGGCGGGTCGGGGGCGGTCCGGCGAGCAGGTCGTCCACAGGGGAGTTCATGGCGCCCATTCTGGCCCGACCCCCGCCCGCTCCACAGATCGACGCCTCGGGCGCCGCGCAGGGCCGGTCGCGGGTACGCTCGCTCCATGATCGAGATCGCGACGTCTTCGACGACGACGACGCTCGTGATCGCCGGTGACCTCGACCTCGCGGAACGTGACCAGTTCCCGGAGATCGCCACCCGGGTGGTCGGGCTGCGGCGCCAGCTGCTGGTGATCGACATGTGCCGCGTCACGTTCATGGACTCGACCGGGGCCGCCTTCCTCATCTCCCTCGCGGACGCCGGGCGCAAGCGCGGCGGCGCCACGGTGCTGCGGGGCGCGGACGAGCGCGACCTGTTCGTGCTGGAGGTGTGCGGGGCCCTCGACCTGTTCCGCATCGACCGCGACCACCGCTGCGAGTCGGCGCCCGCGCCGTCCACCCCCGCGACGCACCACCCGGCGGGCTGAGCGCGCCGGACCGACGGGCAGGTCACGGGCGGGTAAACTCGGGCCCGGCCCGGACCAGGAGGCCCGCCTCCTCAGGTGACGTGGGTGAACACGCCGGGCCTCGTCGACGCGAGGAGATTTCATGCCAGCCGTGGTGCTCGTCGGTGCCCAGTGGGGCGATGAGGGCAAGGGGAAGGCCACGGACCTGCTCGGGTCCCGGGTCGACTACGTCGTGAAGTTCAACGGCGGCAACAACGCGGGTCACACCGTCGTCATCGGCGACGAGAAGTACGCCCTGCACCTGCTGCCCTCCGGCATCCTGTCGCCCGGCGTCGTCCCCGTCATCGGCAACGGCGTGGTGGTCGACATCGACGTGCTGTTCGAGGAGCTGGACGACCTCATCGCGCGGGGTGTGGACGTCTCCCGCCTGCTGGTCTCGAGCCAGGCGCACGTCATCGCCGGCTACCACCGCACGCTCGACAAGGTCACCGAGCGCTTCCTGGGCAAGCGCCGCATCGGCACCACGGGCCGGGGCATCGGGCCGGCGTACGCCGACAAGATCAACCGCGTCGGCATCCGCATCGCCGACCTGTTCGACCCCAAGATCCTGCGGGAGAAGGTCGAGGGCTCCCTCGACCAGAAGAACCACCTGCTGGTGAAGGTCTACAACCGCCGCGCCGTCGACATCGACGAGACCGTCGACGAGCTGCTGGCGCACGCCGAGCGGCTGCAGCCGATGGTCGCGAACACGCCGCTGGTGCTCAACCAGGCGCTCGACGCCGGCAAGAACGTGCTGTTCGAGGCCGGTCAGGCCACCATGCTCGACATCGACCACGGCACGTACCCGTTCGTCACGTCGTCGAGCGCGACCGCCGGCGGCGCGGTGACCGGCTCGGGCATCGGGCCCACCCGCGTGGACTCCGTCATCGGCGTCATCAAGGCGTACACCACGCGCGTCGGCGAGGGCCCGTTCCCCACCGAGCTGTTCGACGACATGGGCGAGTACCTGCTCAAGACCGGCGGCGAGTACGGCGTCACGACCGGCCGCGCGCGCCGCTGCGGCTGGTACGACTCCGTCATCGCGCGTTACGCGTCGCGCATCAACGGCCTCACCGACCTCGTGGTGACGAAGCTGGACGTGCTCACGGGCCTGGAGAAGGTGCCGGTCTGCGTCGCCTACGACGTGGACGGCACCCGCTACGACGAGATGCCCGACGACCAGTCCGCGTTCCACCACGCGAAGCCGATCTACGAGGAGATGCCGGGCTGGTGGGAGGACATCTCGCACGCCCGCACCATCGAGGACCTGCCGGCCAACGCGCAGGCGTACCTCGCCCGGCTCGAGGAGCTGTCCGGCTGCCGCATCTCCGCGGTGGGCGTCGGCCCGCGGCGTGACGAGATCATCCCGGTGCACGACCTGATCCACGCCCGCTGACATGGGCGGCGCCGGGCTGGTTCCCGCCGACGTCGTCGACGCGCTCGCCCCCACGGGTGTGCTGCGCGCGGTGGTCAACCTCGGCAACCCGGTGCTGGCGCAGGGCACGCGCCGGCACCCGTCCGGGGTGACCGTCGACCTCGCCCGCGAGCTGGCCCGGCGCCTCGGCGTCGAGGGCGTGCTGGAGTGCGTCGACGCGGCGCGGCACTCGTTCGCGGCGGTCGCCGACGGCCGGGCCGACATCGGCTTCCTCGCCGTGGAGCCGGAGCGCGCCGAGCAGGTCGCGTTCACCGCGCCGTACGTGCTGATCGAGGGCGTGTTCGCCGTGCCGGAGGGCTCGCCCGTCCGCGCGGCCGAGGACGTCGACCGACCGGGCGTGCGCGTCGGGGTGAAGCAGGGCTCGGCGTACGACCTGTACCTCACGCGCACGCTCCGGCACGCGGAGGTGGTGCGCGGCGCCGACGGCACCGCCGCCTTCGAGGAGCACGGCCTGGAGGTGGCGGCCGGCATCCGGCAGCCGCTGACCCGGTACGTCGCCGAGCACCCGGGGCTGCGCGTGGTCGAGCCGCGGTTCACCGAGATCCGGCAGGCCGTCGCCACCGGCCGCGACCGCGACCCTGCCGCGGTCGCGTGGCTGCGCGACGCCGTCGCCGAGCTGACCGCCGGCGGCTTCGTCGCGGAGGCGCTCGCCCGGTCGGGGCAGGACGCCACCGTGCCCGGGGGAACAACGGCCTGACCTGGTCGGTTGTCCCGGCATGACGACTTCGGGAACGGCCGAGACGGATGACCAGCGCGCCCTGCTCGCCCTGGTGGCGGACGGGAACAAGGGGGTCCTCACGACCCTGCGGCGCGCGGGCCGCCCCCAGCTGTCCAACGTGCTCTACGCGTGGGACGAGGAGACGCGGACGGCGCGCGTGTCCGTGACCGCGGACCGCGCCAAGACCCGTAACGCCGCGCGCGACCCGCGCGTCTCGCTGCACGTGAGCGCCCCGGACTTCTGGAGCTACGCCGTCCTCGACGGCACGGCGGAGCTGAGCGACGTGGCGACCGACGCCCACGACGCCGCCGCCGACGAGCTCGTCGAGACGTTCCGCGTGGCCGCCCGGCAGGAGCACCCCGACTGGGAGGAGTTCCGGCAGGCGATGGTGGCAGACCGTCGCCAGGTGCTGCGACTGCGCGTCGACCGCGTCTACGGGATGGCCCGCCTGCCGCAGCCCTGAGCGGCCCGGCGCGGCTCGCGGGCACGGCGTCCGCGGACGCCACGGCACCCCCGACGCGAGGGTCGTTAGCATGGTCGCCCGTGAAGATCCTTGTCGTCGGGACCGGCGCCCGCGAGCACGCCATCGTCCACGCCCTCGCGTCGGAGGAGCCCGCGCACGAGCTGCACGCCGCGCCGGGCAACCCCGGCATGGCCGCGCAGGCCGCGCTGCACCCGGTGGACGCGAACGACGGCCGAGCGGTCGCCGCCCTCGCCCGGACGCTCGGCGTCGACCTGGTCGTCGTCGGGCCCGAGGCTCCCCTCGTCGCCGGGGTGGCCGACGCGGTCCGCGAGGCCGGGATCCCCGTCTTCGGGCCGTCGGCCGAGGCGGCCCGGCTCGAGGGGTCGAAGGCGTTCGCGAAGGACGTCATGGCCGCCGCGAACGTGCCGACCGCGATGGCGCACGTGTGCACCACCGTCGAGCAGGTCGCCGACGCGCTCGACGCCTTCGGCGCCCCCTACGTCGTCAAGGACGACGGGCTCGCCGCCGGCAAGGGCGTCGTCGTGACGTCCGACCGCGACGCCGCCCTCGCGCACGCCCGCGAGGCGCTCGACGCGCGCGGCGACGACGGCCGCGTCGTGATCGAGGAGTACCTCGACGGCCCCGAGGTCTCGCTGTTCTGCCTGTGCGACGGCGCCACCGTCGTGCCGATGGTGCCCGCGCAGGACTTCAAGCGGGTGGGCGACGACGACGCCGGCCCCAACACGGGCGGCATGGGCGCGTACACGCCGCTCGACTGGGTGCCGTCCGGCCTCGTGGCCGAGGTGGTGGACCGGATCGCGCAGCCCACCGTGGACGAGATGGCCCGCCGGGGCACCCCGTTCTCCGGCGTCCTCTACGTGGGGCTGGCGCTGACCTCGCGCGGCACCCGCGTGGTGGAATTCAACGCCCGCTTCGGCGACCCGGAGATCCAGGCCGTGCTCGCGCGGCTGCGCACCCCGCTGTCGGGCGTGCTGCTCGCCGCCGCCACCGGCCGCCTCGACGGCGTCGAGCCGCTGCGCTGGTCGGACGACGCCGTGGTGAACGTCGTCGTCGCCTCCCAGGGCTACCCCGAGTCGCCGCGCAAGGGCGACCCGATCTCCGGCATCGCCGACGCCGAGGCGCTGGACGACGTGCACGTGCTGCACGCCGGCACCGCCGTCGTCGACGGCGCGCTGGTGTCCGCCGGGGGGCGCGTGCTGTCCGTCGTCGGCCGGGGCGCGGACCTCGCGGCCGCGCGGGCGGCGTCCTACGCCGGGGTCGAGAAGATCGCGCTGGACGGCTCCCACCACCGCAGCGACATCGCGCTGAAGGCCGAGCGGGGCGAGGTCGCCGTCCCCTGACGCTGGTCTGTTCGGCAGGAGGTGGATCTCTTCGGCACCGACCCATGCCGAAGAGATCCGCGCCCTGCCGAACAGATCGGAGGGGTGTGGTGGGTCGGCCGGTCAGCCGACGAGCAGCTCGTCCCGCACGTCGCGCGCCTCGCGAGCGCTGAGGCCGAGGCCCTGGCGGAGGTACCGGTCGAACGAGCGGTACTCGTCGTGCACCTCGTCGAACCCGGCGGCCAGGTACTCCGGCCGCACGTCGAGCAGCGGCCGGTAGATCGCGGCCTGCTCGGCGGGCATCGACGCGAGCGCGGCGGCGTTCGCCTCGGCGCGGTAGTCGTTGCTCAGCAGGTAGTCGTCCTCGACGACGTCGCGCGGCACGCCCGCCGTGGTGAGCAGGGCGGCCGCCGCCCAGCCCGTGCGGTCCTTGCCCGCGGTGCAGTGGAACAGCACCGCGCCGTCGTCCGCGACCGCGTCGAACAACGTCGCGTACGCGGCCCGGCCCGTGTCGCTGGAGACCATGGAGCGCTCCCCGTCGACCATCATCTGCGCGGCGGCGGCGGGTGACGACAGGTCCGGGATCGTCGCGGTGCCGCCGCCGAGCACGTCAGCCACCTCGTACCGGGCGCCGTCGGGCACGCGGTCGGGTGCAGTGGCGCGCTCCGACCCCGTGCGCAGGTCGACGACGGTGCGCACGTCGAGCCCCTCGAGGGCGTCGAGGTCCGCCTCGCTCAGCCGGTCGAGGGCGTCGGACCGGTAGGCCTCGCCCATGGCGACCCAGTCGCCGTCGGTGGTGCGGTAGCCGCCCAGGTCGCGGAGGTTCACCGTGCCGTCGAGCCGCACCAGGCGGTCGGCGATCGTCAGGCCCGCGCCGCGGTCGGGGACGAGCCGGAACCAGCGGCGGTCGGCGTCGGACAGGTCGGTGACCGTCACCGTCCCGGAGGACCCGCCGCGCGCCACGACGTGGCGGGTGTCGATGCGGTCCCGGTCGGTGCCCGTGTAGAGGCGCACGTCGCCGGCTCCGCGCGGCGCCGACCAGGTGACGGTGAACGAGCCGTCGTCGTGGGCCGTCACCGTCGCCGCGGTGAAGGGGATGCGCCCCATGGCGGCGCCGTGCTGGGGGGCGGACGGGTGCCCGGCCGCCGCGTGGGGCGGGCGCGGGGCCGCGACGGACGCGGCGGCGGGAGCGGCGACGAGGGCCGCGACGAGCAGGGCGGCGGTGTGCCGGGTGCGGAGTCTCATGGGCTGCACGGTGGACGCCGCCGGCGAACGGACGGTGAACGGACGGGGCTGTCCGGTAGGGGGCCCGATGAACTCCGCGCGGCGGGACCGCGGACGCGTGCGGCCCGGCCCGACGCCGGATGCGAGACTGAGCGTCGTGACCGAGACGCACGATGTCGACCAGCCCGGTGCCGACCAGAACGACGCCTTCGCCGGGGGACCGCTCGACCTGCCGGGGTGGCGTCACGTCTACTCCGGCAAGGTCCGCGACCTGTACGAGCCGGACCTGCCGGCCCTGGGCGGCGTGCACCCGCTGGGCGACGTCGTCCTCGTGGTCGCCTCCGACCGCCTCTCGGCGCACGACCACGTGCTCACCCCCGGCATCCCGGACAAGGGCGTGGTGCTCACGCAGCTCAGCCTGTGGTGGTTCGAGCAGCTCGCGGACGTCGTGGACAACCACGTCGTGTCCACCGAGGCGAGCGCCGAGCCGGGCGACGGCCTCGTGCCCGACGTCGTCGCCGGCCGCGCGATGATCTGCCGCCGGCTCGAGATGTTCCCCGTCGAGTGCGTCGCGCGCGGCTACCTCACCGGCTCCGGCCTGGCCGAGTACCGCGCGTCCGGCGAGGTCACGGGCATCCCGCTGCCGGGAGGCCTGGTCGACGGCTCGCGCCTGCCGGAGCCGATCTTCACCCCCGCCACCAAGGCCGAGGTGGGGGAGCACGACGAGAACGTGCCGTTCGAGGAGGTGGCGCGCCGGATCGGCGACGACGCCGCCACGCGCCTGCGGGACCTCACGCTCGCCGTCTACGCCCGCGCCGAGGAGATCGCGCGCGAGCGCGGCGTGATCCTTGCGGACACCAAGCTGGAGTTCGGCCTCGACCCGGCCACCGGGGAGACCGTGCTCGGCGACGAGGTGCTCACGCCCGACTCGTCGCGGTTCTGGCCCGCCGACGAGTGGGAGCCGGGCCGCTCCCAGCCGAGCTTCGACAAGCAGATCGTGCGCGACTGGCTGACGTCCCCCGCCTCCGGCTGGGACCGCGCGTCGGACGTGCCGCCGCCCGTGCTGCCGCCCGAGGTCGTCGAGCGCACCCGCGACCGCTACCTCGAGGCGTACGAGCGGCTGACGGGGGCGCCCCTGCGCTGAGGCGCCCCCGCGGGTCCGCTCGACCCGGTCCGCTCGACCGTCAGAGGCCGGAGCCCTGGACGCTGGCCTCCAGCGGCGAGCCGTCCGGGTTCTGCGCCCAGCACATGAGGCGCCGGTCGCCGAACGTCCACGACGCCTCGGTGGGGTAGAGGTACATCATGTCGAGGGCGGACGCGTCGTAACCCGTGCCGACGTAGTCGGCGAACTCCTCGAAGCAGAAGTCCTCGGTGGTGGCGACGACGGAGTCCTCGCCCGGGTACTCGGCGTCCGTCAGCTCGTCGACGCCCACCAGCTCCGCCCCGTGCGGCGTCGTGCAGTCGACCGCGACGACGCCGGTGAGGTCGGTGGCGTCGTCCGGCAGCTCGAAGCAGTCGCCCAGGTTCAGGTTCGCCCCGGTGCGGTCGGCGTACGACTCCTCGAAGCCCTGGCTGAACCCCTCCTGGAACTCGTCGTTCGTCGCCGCCAGGACGACCAGCCCGACGACCAGGAGCCAGCCGAGGATCCCGAGGGCGCCGAGCACGACGCCGGCGATCGCCAGGCCACGGCCGCTCTGTCCCGTACGCCGGGCGCGCCGCATCCCCGCGATGCCGAGGCCCAGTGCGACGGGGCTGATGCCGAGGATGCCGGTGATCAGCGCGGCGATCGAGAGCCCGTCCGTCCCCGGCGCGGGCTGCCCGTACGGGGACGGCGCGCCGTACGGCGCGGGCTGCGCGTACGGGGTCGGCCGGCCGCCGTACGGGCCCTGCTGGTCGTACGGCGATCCCGGGGCGGGCGAGCCGGGCTGGGCGTACGGCGCCGGCGGCTCGGTCGGGGCGTGGCCCGGCGGTGGCGTCGCGCCGGCGTCGGGCGTGGCGTACGGGTCGGGCGTGCCGCCGGAGGGCGGAGGGGTGGGTGCGGACATGCTTCCTCGGGGTCGGTGCGATGGTGGATGACGCGGCATCGACGGCGCCGTCGTCCGGCTGCGCCCCGCGGCGTCAGAAGGCTAGCGCGCGGGCGGTAGACTCGTCGCGGAATCCCGCCGTCGTGCTCCCGCCCCCACGCGCGCGCCTCCGCGGCGCCGCCCGTGCCGGGATCCCGGAGCGGCGGCCGCTGGACCACCCGGCCAGCTACCGGTCACGATCCAAGGAGCACCCGTGGGACGCGTCGTCGTCGAGGTCATGC
>NZ_JBHXAW010000140.1:0-10983 GCF_042726645.1 Isoptericola sp. NPDC060257 | reverse complement strand
GCGGGGGGACCCCCGGGACCCCGAGCTTCTCGTGCTTGCGCTGACGCACCGGTCGTTCGCGCACGAGGCCGGGGGCATCCCGACCAACGAGCGGCTCGAGTTCCTGGGCGACACCGTGCTGGGGCTGGTCGTGACCGAGGCGCTGTACCGGCGCCACCCCGACCAGTCCGAGGGCGAGCTGGCGAAGATGCGCGCGGCGACGGTGTCGCAGCGCGCGCTCGCGGCGATCGCCCGCCGCCTCGACCTCGGCGGGTACGTGCTGCTCGGCAAGGGCGAGCTCCGCACCCGCGGGTTCGACAAGGACTCGATCCTGTCCGACACCGTGGAGGCGCTGATCGGCGCCACCTACCTGTCGCACGGCCTGGAGCCGGCGCGAGAGCTGGTGCACCGCCTCGTGGACACGACGCTGGACGCTGCCGCCGGGCTCGGCGCAGGGCTCGACTGGAAGACGTCGCTGCAGGAGGCGGCCGCCGTGCGCGGCTTCGGCGCCCCCGTGTACGAGGTCACCGGCGAGGGCCCCGAGCACGCGCGCGTCTTCCACGCCCAGGTGACCGCCGGCCCGGTGCTGGGCCTCGGCACCGGTTCCGCGAAGAAGCACGCCGAACAGGCCGCCGCCGAGGAGGCGTACCGCGCCCTGCAGCAGGTTCCGGTGCCGGGCGCCGAGCCGACGTCGGGCGTGACGTCGATGGCCGAGGGCGACGCCGCCGGTGCCTGAGCTCCCCGAGGTCGAGACCGTCCGCGACGGCCTCGACCGGTTCGTCGTGGGCGCCGTCGTGCGGGAGGTCGAGGTGTTCCGCGACTACTCCGTGCGGCGGCACGACGGCGGCCCCGCGGGGTTCGCCGACCAGCTGCGCGGCCGGCGTCTGGCCGCCGCCGTGCGTCGCGGCAAGTTCCTCTGGCTGCCGCTCGGGGGCGACGCGCCGGGGACCGCCGACGCCGCCCCCGCGGCCGCGCTGCTCGCGCACCTCGGCATGTCCGGGCAGCTGCTGGTGCGCGACCCCGCCGTCGCGGGCGACTGGGCGCACCCGCACCTGCGCGCCCGCCTGCACCTCGCGAACGCCCCGAGCGGTGCCGAGTATCTCGACTTCGTCGACCAGCGCACGTTCGGGCACCTGTCCGTCGTCGACCTGGAGCCGACGTCCGACGGCGCCCCCGGCGGCCTGGGCAGCGACCTGCCGGCCGTGCCGGAGCCGGTGGCGCACATCGGCCGCGACCCCCTCGACCCCGCGTTCGACGCCGACGCGGTGGTCGCCGCGACCCGGCGGCGGCGCACGGGGATCAAGCGGGCGCTGCTCGACCAGACGCTGCTGTCCGGCGTCGGCAACATCTACGCCGACGAGGCGCTGTGGCGCGCGCGTCTGCACTTCGCGCGCGCGACGGACCGCCTGCGGGCGGCGGAGGTGCGCCGCGCCCTGGACGCCGCCGCCGAGGTGATGTCGGAGTCTCTCGCGCAGGGCGGCACGAGCTTCGACGCCCTGTACGTGAACGTCAACGGCGAGTCCGGCTACTTCGCGCGCGGCCTCGCCGTCTACGGCCGCGAGGGCGAGCCCTGCCCGCGCTGCGGTACTCCGATCCGGCGGGACGCGTTCATGAACCGCTCGTCGTACACCTGCCCGGTCTGCCAGCCGCGGCCGCGGAACGGCCGCTGGTGACGCGCTCCTGACGCCGCCGGCTCACCGGCCCAGGGCCCAGGCGGCCAGGTCGTCGACCGCGCGCCGGTCGAGCGCGCCGGCTCCCGCGTTGCGCATGGCGTACTCGCCGAGCAGGGCGCGGTAGAGGATCGCGGCGCGCCGCGGGGCGTCCGGGGCGCCGGCCCCGGTGAGGAGCCGTTCCAGGTAGGCGGCCCGTGCCCCGTCGACGGCGTGCACCGCGTCGCGGGCGCGGGCGTCGTGGGCGGCCCAGGCGCGGACGGCGCCGTCGAACCGGCCGTCGAGGACCGCGCCGGGTCCGCCGCCCGCGTGCTCGAAGGCCAGGCGGGCGAGCCCGAGCAGCCGGTCGGCGGGGTCGTCGGACGCCTCCTCCACCCGCGTGATCACGCCGGCGGTGCCGACCGTGCGCCAGTGCTCGAGCACGGCGTCGAGCAGGGCGGCACGGTCGCCGAAGTGCCAGTAGAAACTCCCCTTGGAGACGCCGAGCTCGCGCGCGAGGGGCTCGACGCGGACGGCGTCGACGCCGTCCGCCGCGAGCCTCTCGGCGGCGGCGCGGACCCAGTCGGCGGCGGAGAGCGAAGCCATCCGTTGACCATACGCCACCGTACGGTTACCGTGGCCGTACGCCACCGTATGGAGGATCCGATGTCGATCGCCGCCGCCGTCCTGCTCGCCGCCGTCGCCACGCTGCACTCCGTGCTCGGGGAGCACGTGATCGTCCGCCCGCTCCTCGCCTCGCCCGGCTGGCGCACCCGGCTCGCGCATCCCTGGGACGGCCGGCTGGTCCGCGCCGTCTGGCACGCGCTGTCGCTCGCCTGGTACGCGCTCGCCGCGATGCTGCTCGGCTGGTCGGTGCCGGTCACCGTCGGTGCGCTGTGCCTGGCCACCGGGGCCCTGATCTTCGCCTTCGTACCCGGCCACCTCGCCTGGCCGGTCTTCGCCGCGGCGGGACTGCTCGCCCTGGGGGCGGGCGGTGCGATCCCCGAGGCCGCGCTGTGGGCGGGAGCCGGGGCCGCCGTCCTCGCCGCGCTCGTCGCCGCGGGCTTCCACGCCGCCTGGGCGGTGGGCGCGACGGCCGGGGCGGGCCGGGTGCTGCCGCAGCGCCGCGGCACCCGCGAGCCCGTGGTCCGGCCGGGGCCGCTGGCGACGCTGGCCGTCGTCGTGGCGCTCGTCGCCTACGCGGCGGTGGTCGTCGCCCTCGCCCTCGGTGCCGACGGGGGCTGGTGGCGTGGGCTCGGCGTCGCGGCCCTGGTCGTCCTGCTGGCCCGCGTCGTGGGGGACGGGCGGTACGTGGGCGTCTCGAAGCGGGTGCGGGGCACCCGGTTCGCCCGCGCCGACGACCGGTGGTGGACGCCGGCCGTCGGCCTGCTCGCGGCGGGCGCCGCCGCCGGCCTGGCCCTCGCGGCCTGACCTCCGAGGGTCGCTACGTCGTCGACGGGTGGCGTGTCATGGGGCCCCTCTCGCATGCGTCGGCGACTCAGCGCGCGACGACGTTGCGCAGCCCGGCGGCGCCGTCGGCCTGCCAGGCCCGTACCTGCTCGGCGACGAAGCCGGCCGCGCCCTGCGGCCGCCCGCCCGCGACGTGGGGCGTGAGGATGAGGTGCGGGGCGTCCCACAGCGGCGAGTCCTCGGGCAGCGGCTCGGTCTCGGTGACGTCGAGCGCGGCGCCGGCGATCGTGCCGTCGCGGAGGGCGGCGACCAGCGCCTCCTCGTCGACGGTGGCCCCGCGGCCGGCGTTGACGAACCGCGCGTGCGCGGGCAGCAGGCCGAGCACGCGGGCGTCGAGCGCGTGGTGCGTCGCCTCCGTCGCGGGCAGCAGGGAGATGAGCACGTCGGTCGTGGGCGCGACCTCGTCGATCGACGCCACCACCGGGAAGCCGTACCGCTCGCCCGCCGACGACGCGACCCCGGTCACGCGCGCGCCGAGCGCCGCCAGCAGCGGGGCGAGGACGGCGGCGATGGAGCCGAAGCCCCAGATCGTGACCCGGGCGCCGTGCAGCGTGAACTGCGACTCGTGGTTCGCCTGCTCCTTGCCGAGGTCCCGGTCCCAGCGGCGCTCGTGCTGCGCCTCGAGCGTACGGTCGAGGCGCCGCACGGAGGCGAGGACGAGCGCGAGCGTGTGCTCGGCGACCGTCGCGTCGTGCAGGGAACGCCCCGACGAGATGACGACGTCGGGCGCGAACCCGGCGGCGAGCGCCTGGTCGGGTCCGGCGTTGAGGGTCTGCACCCAGCGCAGGTGCGGCATCCGGCGCGCGGCGTCCTCCATGACCCGCTGCGGGCTGGACCACGTGACCAGGGCGTCGGCGTCGGTGTGCTCCTCCGGCACCGGGTCGCGCATCACGTAGCGCGCCACCTCCACGCCGGGGACGTCGATCGTCAGGTCGAAGGGCACGTTGCCGGGCACGAGGAGCTTCACGCCTCGCGACGTTAGCAGCCCGCCGGCGGGCGGTTCGGTGCCGTTCGCCGTGCGCCCCGTGACCTGCGCTCATATCGTGCGAGAGGCCGGCGTCCGCCGGGTGGGCAGAGTGTCGAGGAGGTCGGCATGACGACGTCGGGGACGGGGACGGCGCCGCCGACCCGCGAGCAGGTGCGGCAGGCGATGACGGCGCGCACGCCGCGCAACTACATCACGTGGATCACGCTCGCGTTCATGATCACGTCGTCGGTGGCGAGCCTCCGGGCCGCGCCGACGATGGCGGTCTACGGGCTCGCGGCCGTGTTCCTGTACGTGGTGCCGGCCCTGGTCTTCCTGCTGCCGACGTCGCTGGTCTCGGCGGAGCTGGCGTCCGGATGGTCGGGGGGCGTGTACCGGTGGGTGGCGGAGGGGCTGTCCAAGCCGCTCGGTTTCCTGGCCGTGTGGTGCCAGTTCGCGATGACGATCTTCTACTACCCGAGCCTGCTGGGGTACGTGGCCAGCACGTTCGCGTACGTCATCAACCCGGCGCTGGCGTCCAACGGCGTGTACGTGGCGATCGTCATCGTCGTCATCTACTGGGCCGGCGTGTGGGTGTCGTCGCAGGGCACGAAGACGGTGGCGGGGCTGTCCAGCGCGGGGCTCGTCATCGGCACGCTGATCCCCGCGGCCATCCTGGTCGTCCTCGGCATCGTGTTCCTCGGGCAGGGCAACCAGTCGGCGGCCCCGATGGACTCGTCCCACCTGCTGCCGCAGTGGACGGGCATCGCCTCCCTCGTGCTCATCGTCAACAACTTCCTGTCGTACGCCGGCATGGAGATGAACTCCGTGCACGTGAACACGCTGCGCAACCCGGGCAAGGAGTTCCCTCGCGCGATGTTCCTGGCGATCGGGCTCGTGCTCGTGATCTTCATCCTCCCGGCGGTCGCGATCAGCTGGGTGATCCCGGCCGACCAGCTCTCCCTCACCGCCGGCGTCATGCAGGCGTTCGACGCGTTCTTCGCGAACTTCGGGGTGTCGTGGCTGACGCCGATCCTCGGCCTCATGCTCATCGCGGCGTCGATCGGCGGCATGCTCACCTGGCTCGCCGGGCCGTCGAAGGGCCTGCTGACGGTGGCGCGCGAGGAGGGCTACATGCCGCCCTTCCTGCAGCGGCTCAACAAGAACGGCGTGCAGCAGAACATCCTCGTGGCGCAGGGCGTGTTCACCACCGTCATCGCCCTGCTGTACGCGTTCATCCCCGACGTCTCCAGCGCGTACTGGATCCTGTCCGTGATCACCACGCAGGTGTACCTGATCATGTACCTGCTGCTGTTCGTCGCGGCGATGCGGCTACGGCGGACCGCCGCCGACCACCCGCGCGGCTATCGTGCCCCGGCGCTCGGTCTCCTGTGCGTGGTCGGCTTCCTCGCCTCGGTGGCCGCGCTGATCATCGGCTTCGTGCCGCCCGCGCAGTTCTCCAGCGGCTCGGTCGGGGTGTACATCCTCATCGTCGGCGGCGGGCTCGGCATCATCGGCCTGCTGATCCCGTGGCTGTTCCTGAGGCTGCGCAAGCCGTCGTGGCGGCAGCCGGCGGACGTCGTGACAGACGCCCCGACGGGCGCCTCGACGGACGAGGGGGAGTGACATGACCACCACGACGCCGTCGCCGGGGACGGAGCCCGGCGCGCCGGTGCGGCACCGCTGGATCACGTACACGGCCGCCGCCGTCCTGATCCTGGTGCTGGGCGCGATCATGATGATCCAGTTCGCGGGCTACCAGGACCGGCAGGACGAGCGCGAGGCGGAGCAGAAGGCCGCCACGCTGCACGCCGCGTTCGCCGACATCGGCATCACCGCCTTCTCCGAGGAGACCATCGCCCGCGTGCTCGGGTCCGACGGCGGCGGGTTCTGCACCGATCCCGCCGCGCTCGTGGACGCCACGGCGAACCTGGGCTCGGCGAACGGCGCGGCCGGCCCGGGCCTGCGGCCCTCCGTGCTCGACGAGCGCCGACTCGAGGGGGACCGCCTCGTGATCGAGACCTACTGCCCCGACCAGCTCGACGAGTTCGACGCCTACGTCGACTCGCTGAACCTGGACGACACCACCACCCAGCCCGCCGGCGAGCCCAGCACCGATGCCAGCACCGAGGAGACCTCATGACCGCCACCGACGTCGAGGCCGTGCGCGCCGCCGTCGCGCCGCTGCTGCCCCGGGCGCTCGACGACCTGCGCACCCTGGTCGCCATCCCGTCCGTCGCGGACGAGCGGCTCTTCCCGCGCGAGGAGTGCGAGCGCGCGGCCCGGTGGGTGGTCGACGCGTTCCGCGCCGAGGGCATCGACGACGCGCGTCGCGAGCGCACCCCCGACGGCTCGGACGTCGTCGTCGGGTACCGGCCCGGCCCGCCCGGCGCGCCGACCGTGCTGCTGTACGCCCACTACGACGTGCAGCCGCCGCTCGACGACGCCGCCTGGACCACGCCGCCGTTCGAGCTCACGGAGCGCGACGGCCGGCTCTACGGCCGCGGCGCGGCGGACTGCAAGGGCAACATCGTCACGCACCTCACGGCGCTGCGGGCGCTGCGGTCGCTGGTGGGCGACGACCTGCCGGTAGGCGTGCGCATCGTGATCGAGGGCTCGGAGGAGCAGGGCACGGGCGGCCTCGACGGCTGGGTGGAGGCGAACCCGGGCGCCCTGGCCGCCGACGCGATGCTCATCCAGGACACCGGCAACGCGACGCTCGGCCTGCCCACGCTCACCGTGTCGCTGCGCGGCGCGACGAGCGTCGTCGTGCGCGTCGAGGCGCTCGAGGGCGAGATCCACTCGGGCATGTTCGGCGGCGCCGCCCCCGACGCCCTCGCGGCGCTGGTCGCGCTCCTGGCCTCGCTGCGCGACGCCGAGGGGAACACGACGATCGACGGCGTGGACGCCTCGGGGACGTGGCCGGGCGTCGGGTACGACACCGACCAGTTCCGCGCCGACGCGGGCGCGCTGCCGGGCACGCGGCTGCTCGGCGACGGCGCCGTGGCCGACATGCTGTGGGCCCGCCCGGTCGTGACGATCCTCGGCATCGACGCGCCGTCCGTCGTCGGGTCGGCCGCGGCGATCCAGCCGCGCGCCGCGGCCCGCCTCAACCTGCGCGTGCCGCCCGGCGCGGACGCCCGCGACCTGCAGGACAAGCTCGTGGCGCACCTCGAGGCCCACGCGCCGTGGGGCGTGCGCGTCACCGTGGAGAGGGACACGCCGGGCCAGCCGTTCGCCGCCCGCACCGAGGGGCACGTCTTCGAGACCCTCTCCACCGCGCTCGCGGACGCCTACGGCCGGGCCACCGTGACCGCCGGGCAGGGCGGGTCCATCCCGCTGTGCAACATCCTCGCGGGCCAGTACCCCGACGCGGCGATCGTGCTGCTCGGTGTCGAGGAGCCCGCCTGCCTCATCCACGCGCCGAACGAGAGCGTGCACCCCAGCGAGATCGAGAACCTCGCCGTCGGGGAGGCGCTGTTCCTGGCCCGCCTCGGCGCATGACGGCAGAGCGCCGCCCGGCCGCCGCCCGCTACGACGCCGTCGTGGTGGGCGGCGGGCACAACGGGCTCACGGCGGCCGCGTACCTGGCGCGGGCGGGGCGCAGCGTGCTGGTGCTCGAACGCCTCGACCACGTGGGCGGCGCGGCGGTGTCGGCGCGGGTGTTCCCGGGCGTGGACGCGCGGCTGTCGCGCTACTCCTACCTCGTGTCGCTCCTGCCGCGCCGGATCGTCGAGGAGCTGGGGCTTCCGGTGACCCTGCGCCGCCGCCGGTACTCCTCGTACACGCCCGTGGGGGACGCCGGCCTGTTGGTCGACACGGGGGACGACGCCGCCACGCGGGCCTCGTTCGCGGCCGTCGGTGCGGCGGGCGACCACGCGGCGTGGCAGCGCTGGTACGCCGCGACCGGCCGCCTGGCGCGCCGGCTCTTCCCGACGCTCACCGAGCCGCTGCCGTCGCGCGCCGAGGCCCGCGCCCTCGTGGACGACGCCGCGACCTGGCACGACCTCGTCGAGCGGCCGCTGGGGGAGGCGCTGCGCGAGCGGTTCGCCTCCGACGTCGTGCGGGGCGTCGTCGCCACCGACGGGCTGATCGGCACGTTCGCCGACCTCGACGAGGGCTCGCTGGCGCAGAACCGCTGCTATGTCTACCACGTGATCGGCGGCGGCACCGGGGACTGGGACGTGCCGGTGGGCGGCATGGGCGCCGTGTCCGGGGCGCTCCGGGACGCGGCGGTCGCCGCCGGCGCCACGGTCGTGACGCGTGCGGAGGTGTCCGCCGTCGACCCCGGCGGCGGCGAGGCGCGGGTCGCGTGGACCGACGACGACGGTCGCGACCACGAGGTCGCGGCGGGCGCGGTGCTGTGCGGCGCCGCGCCCGCCACCCTCGATCGCCTGCTCGCCGCGGCCGGGGCCGCGCCGTCGGGCCGCGCCACCTCCGCGCCGCCCGAGGGCGCCCAGCTCAAGGTGAACCTGCTGCTGCGGCGCCTGCCGCGGCTGCGGGACGGCGTCGACCCGGCCGCCGCGTTCGGCGGCACGTTCCACGTCAACGAGTCGGCCGCGCAGCTCCGCGCCGCGCACGCGCAGGCGGCGTCGGGGCAGATCCCCGACCTGCCGCCGTGCGAGACCTACTGCCACTCCCTGACGGACCCGTCGATCCTCGGGCCGGAGCTGCGCGCGTCGGGCGCCCACACGCTCACCCTGTTCGGCCTGCACATGCCCGCGCGGCTGTTCCGCGGCGACGCCCTCGGTCCCGACAGCTCCCACGACGCCGCCCGGGAGCGGGCGCTCGCGGCCACGCTCGCGTCGCTGGACTCCGTGCTCGCCGAGCGGATCGAGGACGTGCTGCTGCGCGACGCCGAGGGTCGCCCCTGCGTCGAGGTCCGCAGCCCCGTGGACCTGGAGGGGGACGTCGGCCTGCCGGGCGGGCACATCTTCCACCGCGACCTGTCGTGGCCGTGGGCGCCGGACGACGACGAGGCCGGCCTCGACCGCCCGGGCTCCTGGGGCGGGGAGACCGCGCACCCGCGCGTGCTGCTGGCCGGCGCGGGAGCGCGGCGCGGCGGGGGAGTGAGCGGCGTCCCCGGCCGCGCCGCGGCGATGGCGGCGCTGGGCGTCTCGGGTCGGCCCGGCTAGCGGATCTCGGTCCGCAGCAGCCCGCGGAGCCCGACGACCAGCGGGACGCCGACCCACAGGAGCGTCGACGTGCCCAGCTGCGCCCAGGTCTCTCCGGTCACCTGCGGGGCCGAGATGGCCTGCAGCGTCGTGGCGAGGTCGAACCAGAGCCCGTGCGCGGCCCACCAGGCGACGTACCCCGCGGCGATCGCGGACAGCATCGGCGCGACGAGCACGAACCCGAGGTAGGCCACGAGCGCCGGCGCCGACGACCTGATGAGCACGCCGAGGGCGAAGCCCACGGCGACCGAGAGCACGTTGATCAGCAGGGCGCGGGCGGCCTGGTCGGCGGTGAGGTCCCAGGCGACCGGGACGTCGTGGACCGCGCCGCCCACGAGCACGCCGAGGACGGCGACGGCGACGGACAGCACCGTCGCCGCCAGCGTCACGAGCAGCGCCGCGAGCGCCTTCGCGGCGACGACGCGGCCGCGGCGCGGGACCAGGGCGAACGTGGTGAGCGCGCCGCGCTGGCTCCACTCGCCGGTGATCGCCAGGACGGCGACCATCGGCAGCAGCAGCTGCATCGGCATCACCTGGACCGAGACGAAGGAGCCCAGGGACGCGCTCGAGCCGACGCCCCAGAGCATGCCCATCCCCGTGATGCCGACGACCATCAGGGCGATCGTGACGAGCAGCCAGGCGCCGGCCCGGGTGTTGCGCACCTTGCGGAGCTCGACGCCGACGAGCCGCCCCAGCGGGGGCGCCGTCGTGCCGCGCAGCGCCGGGGCCCCGGCGTCCGAGGCGGGCCGTGCGGTGGTGTCGACGGCGGTCATGCGGCGGCTCCGGTGCTCGCGCGCGGGGTGTCGCGCTGGGTGTCGGTGGTGAGCGCGAGGAAGGTCTCCTCGAGGCTGGCGCCGTCGCCGGCACGCAGCTCGGTGACGGCGATCCCGGCGGCGAAGGCCGCGGCGCCCGCGGCGGTGAGGCCGGCGTCGGTGGTCACCGCGCCGTCGGCGGTGGGGGCGGCGGTGAACCCGGCGCCGGTCAGCGCGGCGGCGAGCGTGGCCGGGTCGGCGGCGCGCACCAGCGTGCCGTGCCCGGCGAGCAGCTCGTCCTTGGTGCCCTGCGCCACGACGCGGCCGTTCCCGATGACGACGATGTCGTCCGCGATCATCTGGATCTCCGCGAGCAGGTGGGACGACAGCAGCACGGTGCCGCCGTCGTCGGCGAACCCGCGCAGCAGGTCGCGCATCCAGCGGATGCCGGCGGGGTCGAGGCCGTTGGCGGGCTCGTCGAGCACGAGCACCTGCGGCCCGCCGAGCAGCGCGGTCGCGACGCCGAGGCGCTGGCGCATGCCGAGGGAGTAGTCGCGCACGCGCCGGTGCGCCTCCGCCTCGGTGAGGGAGACGAGGTCGAGCACCGCGTCCACGCGCCTCGCGGGCAGGCCCAGGGTGCGCTGCGCGAGCGTCAGCGTCTCGAGACCGGTCCGGCCGCCGTGCTGGGCCGAGGCGTCGAGCAGCACGCCGACGTCGAGTCCCGGGTTCGGCAGGTCGGCGTAGCGCCGCCCCAGCACCCTCGCGGTGCCGGACGTCGGCTCGCCCAGCCCGGTGAGCATCCGCAGCGTGGTGGACTTGCCGGCGCCGTTCGGGCCGAGGAAGCCGGTCACCCGGCCGGGGCGCGCGGTGAAGGAGACGTCGTCGACGGCGGTCACCCCGCGGTACCGCTTCGTCAGGGCGTCGATCGTGATCATGCGGCGACCCTACGGGCGCCGGGACGCGGCCCGGCATCCGGCATCACCCTGGGAGGACCC
>NZ_JBHXAW010000139.1:0-10996 GCF_042726645.1 Isoptericola sp. NPDC060257 | reverse complement strand
CCGCGGGATCCCGCGGTACCGGGCCTCAGTCTGTCCGGGGCCCGTGCACACCTGAGGACAGTCGTCCGCCCGGCAGGCCACACGGTGGCGGTCACCCCGTGGATCGCTCGACCAGGGATTCTCACGGGCGCGGACACCGCGGGCGCGAGCCGACGATCGACCTGAGGCCGGTACCGGACCGGCCCAGGTCCGAAGGAGCGTCCCATGTCCACCTCGCTGGGTGAGAGCACCGCCACGACGCGCGGCGCCGCACACGACCCGTCCACCGCCCCGGCGCTGAAGCTCGAGCTCGCCGTCGTCCCCGTCGCGGACGTCGACCGGGCCACGGCCTTCTACACCAGGCTGGGCTGGACGCTCGACGTCGACGTGCCGGTGGCCGACGACTACCGCGTCGTCGAGCTCACCCCGCCCGGGTCGCCGGCGTCGATCATCGTCGGGACGGGGGTGACCGACGCGGAACCTGGCTCGGCGCGCGGCCTGCACCTGGTGACCCGGGACATCGAGGCGACGCGGGCCGACCTGCTCGCGCGCGGGGTCGACGCCGGCGACGTCTTCCACGACGCCGGCGGCGTGTTCCACCGCGCCGGAACCGCGGCACGGGTGGCCGGCCTGGCGCCCGGTCGCGCGTCCTACGGGTCGTTCCTCGAGTTCGCCGACCCCGACGGCAACACGTGGACCGTCCAGGAGGTCACCGAAAGGATCCCCGGGCGCGTCACCCAGGCGCGCTACGACTCCGCCGCCGAGCTCGCCGACGCGCTGCGCGAGGCCGCGGCGGCGCACGGAGAGCACGAGGCGCGCACCGGCGAGGAGGACCCGAACTGGCCCGACTGGTACGCGGAGTACCTCGTGCGGGTCGCGGCGGGCCAGCAGCCCCCGCAGTGACGACGCGCCCACCCGGGTGTCCCGGCGATCACGGCCAGGTACCCGGGTGGGCCCTGGTGCCGCCCGCTGGGGTCGCGGCCAGTGACGCCACCTGGCGCCTGCGGCCCGGCCCGGGCGGGACGCTCGGAGAGCGGGGGACGACCCCCGCGTCCCAGCACCTCAGGAGGCCACGGCCATGCCCGTCATCCGGTTTCATCTCGACTCCTCGCTCGACGCCGCGGAGGCCTTCGGCGTCCTGACGGACTTCACGGCCGCGCGGCCGGAGGCCTGGCCGACGATCGACGCCGAGCACTTCGAGGTGCACGGCCTCGGCGCGGACTGGGCGGACGTCACGGAGGGCACCGCGTCGGCGTGGGAGCACGCGCGCTACGAGTGGGACGCGCCGGCCCGCCGCGTCGTCATCACGACGCTCGACTCGAAGGTCTTCGGCCCGGGCGGCGGCTGGGTCTTCCAGGTCACGCCGAACGCATCGGGCTCCCGCGTGGACGTCGAGCTCACGCGCGACCCCGCGTCCCTCAAGGGCAAGCTCCTCGCCGTGCTCCTGCCGTTCGTGGCGCCGCGCTCGCTCCGCACGTCGTTCAGCGGCCCGCTGCACGCCGTCGCCTGACCGTCCAGCACACACCGGCGGCCGGGCCGCCGCGACCCGAGAGGAACCACCCATGTCTGAGAACACCCCTGCACCGGAGCGTGTCTGGCTCGTCACCGGCAGCTCCCGCGGCTTCGGCCGTGCCGTCGTCGAGGCCGTGCTCGAGCACGGCGACGCCGTCGTCGCGACGGCCCGCCACGTCGAGGACCTCGCCCCGCTGGCCGAGCGCTTCGGCGACGACCGCCTCCTGCTCGCCCGTCTCGACGTCACGGACGCCGAGGCGGCGCGGCAGGCCGTCGCCGCCGCGGTGGACCGGTTCGGCCGGCTCGACGTCGTCGTGAACAACGCCGGCTACGCCGACAGCGCCTCGATCGAGGAGATGCCCGACGACGTCTTCCGGCGCCAGATCGAGGCGAACCTGTTCGGCGTCGTGCATGTCACCCGGGCCGCCCTGCCCGTCCTGCGCGAGCAGCGCTCGGGCCTGTTCCTGCAGTTCTCCTCGATCGGTGGGCGCGTGGGCGGCACGCCCGGGCTCGGCGCCTACCAGGCCGCCAAGTTCGGGGTCGAGGGGTTCTCCGAGGTGCTCGCCGCCGAGGTGGCGCCGTTCGGCGTGCGCGTCGTGATCGTCGAGCCGGGCGCGTTCCGCACGGACTGGCAGGGCGGCTCGATGCGCCGCTACCCGGCGGGCGCCGACTACGCGGCCACCGTCGGCGCGGTCAACGACCTGCGGGCCGAGACCGACGGCACCCAGGCCGGGGACCCGGCGCGGGCGGCCCGGCTGCTGGTGGGCCTCGCCGGGAGGGCGGACCTCCCGCTCCGCCTGCCCCTCGGCTCGGACGCCGTCGAGCGCGCCCTCGCGGGCGACCTGCGCCGGATCGACGAGACGCAGGCGTGGGCCTCGACGAGCCGGAGCACCGACTTCGTGCCGGCGTCGGCCGGCGCGACCGGGGAGGGCGACCGATGAGCGCCCCGACCTGGTTCGTCACCGGCGCCGCGAGCGGGCTCGGGCTGGCGCTGGCGGAGCACGTGCTCGCGTCCGGGGACCGGGTGGTGCTCGGCGCCCGCGCCGAGCACGGGCTCGGGGACGTGCTCGCGCGGTACCCGTACACGGCGCTGCCGGTCGTCCTCGACGTCACGGATCCCGCCCAGCGCCAGGACGCCGTGGCCCGGGCGATCGCGTGGTCCGGCGGGATCGACGTCCTCGTGAACAACGCGGGCATCGACTTCCTCGGCGCGATCGAGGAGCAGACCGAGGCCGACGCCCGCGCGCAGCTCGAGGTGAACTTCTTCGCACCCCTTGAGCTCGTCCGGCTCGTCCTGCCCGGCATGCGGGCCCGGGGGAGCGGCACGATCGTGAACGTGTCCTCGATGGACGGCATCGCGAGCCTGCCCGGCAACGCGCTCTACTCCGCGAGCAAGTTCGCCCTCGAAGGGCTGACCGAGGCGCTGTGGCAGGAGCTCGTGCCCACGGGCGTCCGCGCGTTCGTCGTCCAGCCGGGATCCTTCCGTACGGGCATCGAGACCCGGACGCGCGTCTCGGGCGAGCGGATCGAGGACTACGACGCCACGACCGGGGAGTTCATCCGCCTCGTGTCCGGCGTCGGGCCCGAGGCGTTCCCCGGCGACCCGCAGCGCGCCGCCGCGGCCATCGCGGCGAACGCCCGCGCCGAGGATCCGCGGCACTGGCTGGTCCTCGGCAGCGACGCGCTGCGCCGCATCGGGACGAAGGTCGACGCGTACCGCGCGGAGCTCGACGCCCAGCGCGAGAGCGCGACGGCGACGGACTTCCCGGACAGCGGGCAGGCGGTGCTCTGACATGGTCGCGAGGACCCGGGGCCACCCGGCCGCGGCCGTGCCCACCCGGGCCGAGGACCGCACGACGCCGTTCGAGATCTTCTTCGACCTCGTGTTCGTGTTCGCCCTCACCCGGGACCTCGCGCTCGTCGAGGCGGCGCCGGGCACGGACTCGCTCGGGCGCGCGGTCGTGCTGCTCCTGATGCTCTGGTGGTCCTGGTGCGCGTTCATCTGGCTCGGCAACCAGGTGCGCCTCGACCGAGGGTTCGTGCGGGTCGGGATGCTCGTCGCGATGACGGCCCTGTTCGTCATCGGGCTCGTGATCCCCGAGGCCTGGAGCCCGGGGACGGGCGGGATCGCGCCCGCGGTCGTCCTCGCGATCTCGTTCTCGGTCGTCCGTGCGTGCTACGTCGCGCTCCTCGCGATCATCGCCTGGCCGCACCCGCGCCTGCGCACGCAGGTCCTGCTCGACCTCGTCCCCCAGTCCCTGTCGGTCGCGCTGCTGTTCGCGGGCGCCCTGCTCGGCGGCGGCTGGCAGACGGCGCTGTGGGTGACCGCGTTCGTGGTGGATTTCGCGGGCGGCCGGTCTGCCTCGCGCTACCGCGGCTGGCGGGTGGGCAGCGCCCGTCACTTCGCCGAGCGGCACGACCTCGTGCTGATCATCGCGCTCGGCGAGACGGTGCTCGCCACCGGCGCCGCGCTCGACACCTGGACGTCGGATCCGGCGGCGCTCGGGGTCGCGCTCCTCGGCTTCCTCATGACCGTGAGCCTGTGGTGGGCCTTCTTCGGGCGCCTCTCGGGCGATGCGGCGCAGGCTCTCGCGAGCACGGCACGGTCCCGACGCTCCGTGCTCGCGCGGGACGGGTACACGTTCGGCCACCTCCCGATCGTGGCGGGCGTCGTGCTCGTCGCCCTCGGTGTCGCCCTCCTGCTGGACGACGTCGCGCAGGCGGCGGACGCCCCGGCCGACGGGATCGCGGTGGCCGCCCTCGCCGGCGGCGCCGTGAGCTTCCTGATCGGTCTCGAGGTCTTCCGATGGGTGCTGCTCGGGACGTGGCGTTCGGCATCGGTCGTCGCGTCGGTCGCGGTGGTCGCTGCCGCCGTCGCGTCGCCGTGGCTCCCGGCCTGGGCGCTGGCCGCCGCGATCGCGGCGATCGTCACCGTCGCCGCCACGCTCGTCGGCCGGACCTCGCCGCACCGCGCCTGGTGAGACGGGGCCCCGTCAGGCGGTTGGCGCCATCGCCTCCTGGAGGGCCGACGCCAGCTGCCGTCGCGAGGTGACGCCGAGCTTGCCGAACACCTTGCGCAGGTGCCACTCGACGGTCCGAGGGCTGAGGAAGAGCTGCGCCCCGATCTCGGGGTTGGTGCTCCCCGCCGCCGCGAGCCGCGCGATCTGCCGCTCCTGGGCGGTCAGCTCGTCCACCGGGCCGACGACCGAGCGGTGCACCACCTCCCCGGTCGCGGCGAGCTCGCGCGCGGCACGCTCGGCGAAGGCGTGGGCGCCGAAGCCGACGAACTGCTCGTGTGCCCGCCTGAGGACGTCGCGGGCCTCGACCCGGCGGTTCTGGCGCCGCAGCCACTCGCCGAGGAGCAGCCGAGCCCGCGCCTCGGCGGTGCCGACCCGGGTGCGCCCGAGCACGTCGATCGCGGTGCGGTAGAGCGGCTCGGCGTCGCGGTCGTCGGCGAGCAGCGCCGCCGACCTGGCCGCGAGGCCCGCGGCCCAGTCCGTGCCCGTCGCCTCGGCGATCTCCTGGAGGCGGGTGGCCGCCGCCCGGCCCTGCTCGGGGGTGCCGGCCCGTACGGCCGCCTCGACGTGCTCCGGCAGCACCCAGGCGGCGAGGCCGATGTCGAACGGGTGCCCGTCGGCGGTGGTCGTCGCCGCCAGCGCTTCCGCGTAGCGCCCGCGAGAGTTGTGCAGGACCCCGCCGTGCAGGACGTCCGAGAGGTGCCACTGCGCCTCGCCGCGTTCGGCGACCCGGCGCGCCACGGCGGCCGCGGACTCCTGCTTGGCCGCGTCGTCGCCGCGGTAGGCGGCGAACCACCCCGCCCGGTCCGGCCCCTCGGGGACGTCGCTCGCGGCCATGATCTCGCGCGTGCCCTCGTAGAGCTCCTCGGCGTCGGCGATGCGGCCGCTCATCAGCAGGATGGGGTAGTGCTCCGCCATCGCCATCGCGAGCGTCGAGAACGCGCCGTCGCGCTGGCAGGCGTCGACGAACTCAGCCGACGCGTCGAGGTAGGTGGCGTCGTCGAGGAGGACCCGGGCGACGAGGCAGGTGAGGGGGAGCCAGCGCATCGCCCCGACCTCCTGGCTGACGTCGGCGCCGTACCCGCGCATGGGATCGGTGTCCTGCTGCGCGGCGTCGGCGTCGTCGTCGAGCGAGCGCAGCGACACGAGGGCGGTGCGAAGGGCCGGGGCGGCCGGCCCGTAGCCGTCCAGGACGAGGACGGCGAGCCCGCGCAGGGCGTCGAGCGCGGCCCGCGACCCGCGGTTGAGCGGCGTCGCGGGGTCTGCGGCGAGGATGCCGTGGGCGACCTCGGGGATGCCGACGGGGCCTGCCGACGACCCGGCGAGGACCGCGGCGATGAAGGCGTTGGCGTAGGTGACCATCGCCGCGTCGCCGTCGAACGCCTCGAGACGTCTCGCCGCGTCGAGGAGCAGCTCGGCGCCGTCGCGGCCGGGGGAGGTGTAGAAGCGGACGTGGCTGCGGGCGAGGTCGACCCGTGCCTGCTGGTGCGCGTTGAGCAGCTCCGGCTCCACGCGGTCGAGGAGCCGCTGCGCGTCCTGCATCGCGCCGGCGCGGAGGGTGTCCTCGGCGGCCATGAGCATCCGCCGGGATCGCATGTGGCGGTCGGGGGTGAGCTCGGCTCCGCGGGCGTGGAAGTTCGCGGCGGCGATGATGCCGCCGCGCAGGCGCGCGCGGTCGGCGGAGCGCACCAGCTCGGCCGCGACGTCCTCGTCGAACCCGATCGTGCTCTCGGCGAGGTGCCACGCGCGGCGGTCGGGGTCCTGCTGCGGGTCGGTGGCCTCGGCGACCGCCCGGTGCGCGGCGCGGCGGTCGGCGGCGGGCTCGGCGTCGATCACGGCGGAGCGCACCAGGGGATGCCGGAACCGGAGGCGTGCACCGAGCTCCAGGAGGTTCTCCTCGACCGCGGGCGCGAACGCGGACGTGTCCAGGCCGAGCGAGGCCGCCGCGGCGAGCACGAGCGTCGGGTCGCCCACGGGTTCGATCGCGGTGAGGAGCAGCAGCCGCCGGGTGTCGGACGGCAGCCGCTCGACGCGGCGTCGGAAGCCGTCCTCGACCTTGGCGCCCACGCCGGTGCGTCCCCGGGCGAGGGGAGCGGCGGAGAACTCCATCGCCCCGCGCCGGAGCTCGACGAGCGCGAGCGGGTTGCCGCGCGCCTCGGCGACGATGCGCTCGCGCACGGCCGCGTCGACCGGGCCGCCGACGACCGTACCGAGCAGCGTGCGCGCGTCGGCGTCGTCGAGCGGCCGGACCACGAGGTCCTCGATCGCGGCGAACCGCTCGTCGACCGGCTCGCGGACGGCGAAGACGATCGCGACGGACTCCGCGACGAGCCGTCGCGCCACGAAGGCGAGCACCTGGGCCGAGGCCTGGTCGAGCCACTGGGCGTCGTCGACGAGACAGACGAGCGGGCGGGTCTCGGCCGCGTGGCTGAACAGGCTCAGCACGGCGAGCCCGAGCACGAACCGGTCAGGGGCCGGCCCCGAGCGCAGGCCGAGCGCGACACCGAGCGCCATCGCCTGGGGCTCCGGGAGCGCTCCCAAGCCGTCGAGGACGGGAGCGCAGAGCTGCTGGAGGCCGGCGAGGGCCAGCTCCATCTCGGACTCGACGCCGATCGCCCGCACCACCTGGCAGCCGGTCGCCTGCTCGGCGACGTGGTCGAGGAGCAGCGTCTTGCCGAGTCCGGTCTCGGCCCGCAGCACCAGCGCCCGGCTCTCGCCGCCGCGCACGCTCGCGACGAGGCGGCCGAGCCGCTCCCGCTCGCGGCGACGCCCGATGAGGGTCGGGCCGTGCGCACCAGGCGTCATGGTCGCAGAGCCTATCCGCAGCCTTCGCGCCTCGACAGCGCTCGGGTCAGCCCCGTTCACGGGCCGTCCGGGTGAACTCGGCCGTCGCGACCCGCCACCGTCCGCCGTCGAACCGGTAGGCCAGGGCGAGCGACCCGGCGCCGTGCCGGGCACGCGACCCGTCCTCCGGGTAGAGCGTGTCCTCGACCGCCCAGGTCCCGTCTGCCCGGTCGTCGGCGAGGATGTCGAGCTCCTCGTCCGAGGACTGGACGACGAGCCGGCCCGGGCCGACGGCCTGGTCGATCGCGGCCCCGATCCCCGTGGTGGCGGCGAAGCAGCCGAGCTCGCCGCCCGCGCCGTAGGCGCGGAACCGGCCGTCGGCGGTGAACAACGACTCCAGCTCGGCCCAGTCGCGCACGGAGGCGGCGCGGCAGAGCCGGGACTGCACGCGGCGGAGCTCCTCGAGGACGAGCAGCCGGTCGAGGGGCGCCAGCGGGTCGGTCATGCGCGTCCCCGTCGTGCGGTCGTGGTGCGGTGGAACATCGGAGTCCTTTCGACGTGCGGCACCGTCCGGTCCGGCGCCTGGGTCGAGCCTCCCGCCCCGCGTGCCTGGGACCACCAGGGCAACACCCTGGTCGGCACCCTGGGATCGCAGCCGTTCGGCGCCGCCCGCCGCTGCGCGGTGACTCCGCGCTCGTCCGGTGGCCCGCCCGTCGGACACCAGTGGCTCGCCCGGTGGTCGCCCGGTGATGGCCCGGTGGTCGCCCGGGTGGTCGCCCGGGTGGTCGCCCAGGGAGTGCCACCGGTGCCTTGCCCCGAGCCCGCGCGCGACCGTGGCCTGCATGAACACCTTCACCCCACCGCCCGACGCCCCCCGACCGACCGCGCGCGCCGCGGTCGCCGGACGCCGCGGCGTCCGCCCGCTCACCGTCCGCCTCCTCGCCGTCCTCGGGGCGCTCGCCGTGCTGCTCGCCTGCTGGGGCTCGCTCCTGCCCCCGGCGCACGCGGCCGACCGCCCCGCGCCCGTCTCGTCCGTGGTGCACGTCGACGCCGGCGCCCTGGAGGGCGCCACGACGTCCGCGGGCCTGGAGTTCCGCGGCGTCCCGTACGCGGCGCCGCCGACCGGCGAGCTGCGCTGGGAGCCGCCGCAGCCGGTGGCGCCCTGGAGCGGCGTGCGCGAGGCGACCGACTACTCGCCGGTGTGCCCGCAGGCGCCGCCGAGCCCGAACGGGCAGAGCGAGGACTGCCTCTACCTCAACGTCACCGTCCCCGCCGGCACGACGTCGGACGCGAAGCTCCCGGTGATCGTCTGGATCCACGGCGGCGGCTTCGAGATCGGGGAGGGCGCCGACTACGAGGCGGCCGACCTCGCCGCCCAGGGCGCCGTCGTCGTGACGATCAACTACCGCCTCGGGCTGCTCGGGTTCCTGTCCCACCCCGCCCTCGCCGACCGGCCGGGCGGACCCAGCGGCAACTACGGCCTCATGGACCAGCAGGCCGCGCTGCGCTGGGTCCAGCGGAACATCGCCGCGTTCGGCGGTGACGCCGGGAAGGTGACCGTCGCGGGTCAGTCGGCCGGCGGCCTGTCGGTCGCGATGCACCTGGCCTCCCCCGGCGCGAAGGGACTCTTCCAGCGCGCGGTGATCCAGAGCGGGGCCTTCGCCCCCGTGCAGAAGCCGCTCAAGCAGGCGGAGAAGGAGGGCGTCGCGTCCGCGACGGCGGTCGGTTGTCCCGACGTGGGCGCGGAGCAGGTCGCCGACTGCCTGCGGCACGTGCCCGCCGAGACCCTGGTCGCGAACCAGCCGCTGTCCATCACGCCCGGCGTCGTCGACGGCAAGGTCCTCCCGCGGTCGGTCGGCACCGCGATCGCGACCGGGCACTTCCACCGGGTGCCGATCCTCAACGGCGTCAACACGCAGGAGAACCGGATCTTCACCACCCTCGGGCTGAGCGTGACACGGGGCGCCACGGCCGTGCTGCCCGGTCCGGTCGACGCGTCGACCTACGAGTCGACCATCGCCACGAACTTCGGGGTGAGCGCGCGGACGGCGTCGTTCATCGCCCAGGCCTATCCGCTCTCGCGGTACGCCTCCCCGGCACAGGCCTTCAGCGTCCTGAACTCCGACGCCAACTTCTCGTGCCCGGCGTTTGCGCTCGACGGCGCGGCGTCCGCCTGGGTGAAGACCTACGCATACGAGTTCAACGACGCCGAGGCGCCCCGCCTGTTCGCGCCCGACACGCTCGGCGAGCCGTACGCGGCGACGCACCAGTCCGAGCTCGCCTACCTCTTCGACCAGCCCAACGCGCCGCTGCCCGGTCAGCTCTCGGCGACCCAGCAGCAGCTGGCCGACACGATGCAGACGGCGTGGGTGCAGTTCGCCCGCACGGGCTCGCCGGGCACCGCCGCCACGCCCTGGCCCCGGTTCGACCTCGCCCGGCACCAGATCCTCTCGCTCGACGACCCGGCACCGTCGGTCGAGCGCGGGTTCGCGGTCGACCACCGGTGCGGCGTCTGGGCGGCGGTCGCGCTGTTCGGCTCGCACTGACCGGGCCCACCGTCGCAACGCAGCACCTTCCGCACCGCCCACCACAGAGAGGTCGCGTCATGATCGACAGAAGAACGTTCCTCCGGAGCACCGGCGTGCTCGCCGCGGCGGGAGCCGTCGGCTCCCAGGCGGCTCCCGCGCTCGCCGGACCGCTCGCCGCCGGCTCGTCGGGACGGGCTCCCGTGCTGCCCGTCCGCCCCGCGTTCCCTGTGATCAAGCAGATCCGGGCGGGCGAGCTCGACGTCGGGTACGCCGAGCTCGGCCCGGCCGGCGGGAAGCCGGTGATCCTGCTGCACGGCTGGCCGTACGACATCCACAGCTACGTGAAGGTGGCGCCGCTGCTGGCCGACCAGGGATATCGCGTGATCGTGCCGTACTTCCGGGGGCACGGGACGACGACCTTCCTCTCCGCACGCACCTTCCGCAACGCCCAGCAGTCCGTCATCGCGCTGGACGTCGTGGCGTTGATGGACGCGCTGCGGATCCGCAGCGCGGTGATCGCCGGCTACGACTGGGGCTCGCGCACCGGCGACATCATCGCCGCGCTGTGGCCGGAGCGGGTCACGGCGCTGGTGTCGGTGACGGGGTACCTCATCACCAACCGGGAGGCCAACGAGGACCCGATCCCCCCGAGCCTCGAGTGGGCGTGGTGGTACCAGTACTACTTCGCCACCGAGCGCGGCCTGCGGGGCCTGAACAACCCCGAGTACCGCGACGAGCTGGCCCGGCTGGTGTGGACGTTCAACTCGCCCACCTGGTCCTTCGACGCGGCGACCTTCGAGCGGACCGCGGCGGCGTTCACCAACCCGGACTACGCCGCGATCGTCGTCCACAACTACCGCTGGCGGCTCGGGCTGGCCGCCGGCGACCCGAGATACGACCGGATCGAGGCGCGGCTGGCGGCCGGACCGACGATCGGTGTCCCGACGATCACGATCGACGGCGCCGACGACCCGTTCACCCCGGACGGAGACGGTGCGCGCTATCGCGACAAGTTCGTCGGCCCGTACGAGCACCGGACCTTCGGTGTCGGGCACAACGTGCCGCAGGAGGCGCCGCGCGAGTTCGCCCAGGCGGTCGTGGACGCCACCCGGCTGTAGGGGCCGAGCGCCACCTCGGCGACGGCGATCTGCTGGGCGCGGCTGGCGAGGTCGGGGC
>NZ_JBHXAW010000138.1:0-11024 GCF_042726645.1 Isoptericola sp. NPDC060257 | reverse complement strand
CGGTGGGTGCGGCGCCCTTCGGAGCCTTGCTGGTCCGGCCGGACGTGAGAGGCGTCAGGCGGACGGAGCGCGACGACTACAGGCGACTCAGAGAGCCTCGACCTGCTTCGCGATGGCCGACTTGCGGTTCGCGGCCTGGTTGGCGTGGATGACGCCCTTCGAGACGGCCTTGTCGAGCTTGCGGGACGCGGCCTGCAGCGCGGTGGTCGCGGCCTCCTTGTCGCCCGCGGTGACGGCCTCGCGCACCTTGCGCACGTAGGTCTTCAGCTCAGACTTGACGGCCTTGTTGCGCAGGCGCGCCTTCTCGTTCGTCTTGATGCGCTTGATCTGGGACTTGATGTTTGCCACGTGTGGACTTCCTGGTGTGTTCGCCTGCCGGCGAGCGGATAGGTCGTAGAGGGCGGCCACAGCTCCGGGACTGGGGTGGGGAACCCGTGGAGAGGAACTGCGGCGGTGCCCGCCGACCTGGGCGGACACGCAAACATCAACGATAGCAGAGGGGTCCAGCCGGACAGAATCGCGTGCGCGGTGCCGTCCTGTGCGCTCCGCCCCGGGCATCCGTCCCAGGTCAGGCCGGACGCCGGATCAGCGGCGCGCGTCCGCCATCGCCCGGGCGACGCGGTCGAACGTCCGGCGGTCCATGACGGCGCCCTCGCGGCGCACGGCCTGCGGGTCCACGCGGATCACACGGTTCAGGCGCACCTCGCTCGGGCGCTTCCGCGGGTCCCACGCCCCGGTGCCGACGTCCATCCAGAGGCGCCCGTGCCGGGCCTCCTGCGCGGCGTCGCGGTCGTGGTCCTGGCTGGTGAGCTGCAGGGCCAGCAGCCACGGGCCGTCGCGGCCCACGAGGAGCACCGGCCGATCCTTGCCCTGGCTGTGGTCCTCCTCGTACGGCACCCACGTCCACACCACCTCGCCCGGGTCGGGCTCGCCGTCCATGTCCGGGGAGTACACCGGGCGCACCGTGCCCGTGTAGTCGCCGGGGTAGCCGGCGGCCCGGGCGGGCGTCGTCGTGCCGCGCCGGGTCGACGTGGGGCGGGGGCTCGAGGGACGGGCGGTCGAGGTGGGCCGCGCGGAGCCGCGCGACGACGGGCGGGTCGCCGAGCGCAGCACGTCCACCAGCAGGTTCAGCCATCGGTTCGCCACGGCGGACAGCCTACGTGCGGCTCACTCGAGCACGAACCGCGCCAGCCGGTCGGCCATCGCCTCGGGCTCCCACGAGTGGTCGGCACCGGCCACCGTCTCGGCGGTGCCGTCCGGCACCGCCGCGGCCAGGTCGCGCGCGGCCTCCGGCATCCCGGGGAACGTCCGCTCCCCGGTCATGGCCAGCAGGGGCACCGCCAGGCCCGCGAGCCCGCCGTCCTCCAGCGCCCGCGTCGCCCAGACGAGCGACAGCGCGTCGGCACGCTGCGAGACGGCGGACGCCGCGATCGCGGGCCAGTCCGGCGAGGCCTTCGCCCCGGCGAGCCACTCGGGCGGCATGTCCTTCATGTACTGCTCGGTGGCGCCCTCGAGGTCGCCGGCGTCGAGCCGGCGCTCGAACTCCCCGGCCCACGCCGCGGTCGCGTCGGCGCCGGACTCCAGCGGCGCCTCCCACAGCGCGAGCCCCAGGACAGGCAGGCCCGCCGCGGCGGCGCGCAGCGAGATCGAGCAGCCGGACGAGTGCCCGCAGAGCACGGCGGCCCCGCCCGCGACGTCCAGCACGGCCGCGACGGCGTCCAGCTCGCGGTCCAGGTCGAGACGCCCGGAGGCGGGGGAGTCGCCGCGGCCGAGCCGGTCGAACACGACGGTCGTGACGCCCGCCTGCGCCAGGAGCTCGGCCGTGCGGGTCGTCACCGGGTCGACGGCGCGGAACGGCCCCGCGCCGGCGACGAAGACGACGGCGGGCCCCGTGCCGCGCAGGTCGTAGGTGACGCGGTCGCCGCGCGCGGTGGTGGCCGTGGCCGCGGAGACGGGGGAGGTGGCGGTCTCGTCGCTCATGCCGGGTGGACCGACCGGCGCGCCGCGACTCATCGGTCGGGGCCGTCAGGGCACGAGCGGCTCGGCGAGCACGCGTTGCGCCGCGTCCAGGTCGCCCTCGACGACGGCGCCGGCCTCCGCGGGCGTGAGCCGCCCCCACAGCAGCAGGTCGAGCCGCTGCGCCGGCGCCGTGAGCGTCGCGTCCACCCTGTCGTCGGCGGAGGACGCGGAGTCACCGAGCGTCCAGGTCCAGCCGAGGTCGGAGGCGACCACCCGGAGCCGGTCGGCGAGCGACGCCATCCGCCCGAGCCGCACCTGCCGCGGCTGGAACACCGTCACGACCTCGTCGACGCCGTCGGCCCACACCTCGGCCGGGACGTCGACCGCGGCCAGGGCGGCGGGTCCGGAGCCGAGGCGGGCGGCGTGCAGGTCGTGCAGGTGCACGAGCGTCTCGTGCAGCTGTCGCCGCCACCAGAACGACGCGGGGCCGTCGCCGAGCAGCGTCTGCGCGGCGCCGTCGGGCCCTGCCTCCTCGAGCGCGGCCCGTAACGCGGCCGCGTGCCGCGCGTACAGCGCGGGGAGAACGGCGGCCCCGCCGTCGGGGGCGGGCAGGTCCTCGTCGCGCGACGGGTCGCCCACCGCCATGCCTGCCGCCCAGTGGTGCACGCCCGCGAGGTGCCGCACCAGCTCGTCCGCGCGCCAGTCGCCGCAGGCCGGGACGAGAGCGTCGGGCGCGACGTCGGCCACCGCGGAGGCGAACTCGCCCTGCAGCCGGGCGAGCAGGGCCAGGCGGTCGGGCTCGGGGCCGCCGTCGGCGCGGCGCCCCGTGCACGGGTCGACGACGGGGCAGGGCTGCGCGGCGGGCGGGGTCGGCATGGCGCGAGGCTAGCGCCCGGGCCGGCCCGTCCGGGAGGGGTGGCTCAGGAGCCCAGGACGGCGTCGACCTCGCCGAGGAAGTCGTCCAGGTCGTCGGGGGTCCGGGAGGTCACGAGGGGGAAGCCCGCGCCGTCGTCGCGCACCACGGACCGGTCCACCCAGCGGCCGCCGGCGTTGCGCACGTCGGTCGCGAGGGACGGGTAGGAGGTGAGGGTCGCGCCGCCGACGCACCCGGCCTCGACCACCGCCCACGGCCCGTGGCAGATGGCGGCGACGGGCCTGCCGGAGTGCGCGAACGTGGTGACGAGCCCGACCGCGGCCTCCTGCAGGCGCAGGGTGTCCGCGTTGATGGTGCCGCCCGGGATCAGCAGCAGGTCGACGCCGTCGGGGTCGACGGCGTCGTACGTCGTGTCGGCGGGCACGGACCGCCCGGGGTCCTTGTCGCCGACGAGGGTGCGGACGTCGCCCGGCTCGTTCGAGGCGATCACCACCTCCGCGTCCGCGGCGCGCAGGTGCTCGAGCGGGACGACCAGCTCGTCCTGCTCGACGCCGTAGCTCGTCACGATCGCCAGGACGCGCTTGCCGGTCAGTGCGGTGTCGGTCATGTCGGGGCTCCTCCCGTCACGTCGGTCGGTGGACCCCGACCGTACGCAGCGGTGCGCGCAGCCCGCACGCGGGACGTGCCCGGGACCGCGGCGGACAACCTCATGGGACAATGGGCGGGCCTCGTCACCACCGACGACACCCATCCAGCGACCCTGACGGAGCGAATCGCGTTGCCCATCCCCGGACCCGCGCTGCGTGCGCGCATCGAGCCGAACGCCACGGCGCCCGAGCTCATCCGCAACTTCTGCATCATCGCGCACATCGACCACGGCAAGTCGACCCTCGCCGACCGCATGCTGCAGCTCACCGGCGTCGTCGAGCCGCGGGCCATGCGGGCGCAGTACCTCGACCGGATGGACATCGAGCGCGAGCGCGGCATCACGATCAAGTCGCAGGCCGTGCGCATGCCGTGGCAGCTGGGCGAGCAGCCCCACGCGCTGAACATGATCGACACGCCGGGGCACGTCGACTTCACCTACGAGGTCTCCCGCTCGCTCGCAGCCTGCGAGGGCGCCGTCCTGCTGGTCGACGCGGCGCAGGGCATCGAGGCGCAGACCCTCGCCAACCTGTACCTGGCGATGGAGAACGACCTCGAGATCATCCCGGTCCTCAACAAGATCGACCTGCCGGCGGCGCAGCCGGAGAAGTACGCCGAGGAGCTCGCGGGCCTGGTCGGCGGCGACCCCGAGGACGTCCTCAAGGTGTCCGGCAAGACCGGCGAGGGCGTCGAGGCGCTGCTCGACCGCATCGTCGAGCGGGTCCCGGCCCCCGTCGGCGACGCCGACGCCCCGGCCCGCGCGATGATCTTCGACTCCGTGTACGACACCTACCGCGGCGTCGTCACGTACGTGCGCGTCGTGGACGGCAACCTCAACCCGCGCGAGCGCATCGCGATGATGTCGACGCGCGCCACGCACGAGCTGCTCGAGATCGGCGTCATCTCGCCCGAGGCCATCCCCACCAAGGGCCTCGGCGTCGGCGAGGTCGGCTACCTCATCACGGGCGTGAAGGACGTGCGCCAGTCGAAGGTCGGCGACACGGTCACGAACATGGCGAAGCCTGCCGAGGAGGCGCTCGGCGGGTACAGCGACCCGAAGCCGATGGTGTTCTCCGGCCTGTACCCGGTGGACGGCACGGACTACCCGGCGCTCCGCGACGCCCTCGACAAGCTCAAGCTCAACGACGCCGCGCTCAACTACGAGCCGGAGACGTCGGTCGCGCTCGGCTTCGGCTTCCGCGTCGGCTTCCTCGGCCTGCTGCACCTGGAGATCGTCCGCGAGCGGCTCGAGCGCGAGTTCGACCTCGACCTCATCTCCACCGCCCCGAACGTCGTCTACGACGTGACGCTCGACGACGGCACCGAGGTGAAGGTGACCAACCCGTCGGAGTTCCCGGGCGGCAAGATCAAGGAGGTCCGCGAGCCGGTGGTGCGGGCGACGATCCTCGCCCCGAGCGAGTTCGTGGGCACGGTCATGGGTCTGTGCAACGACCGCCGCGGGCAGATGCTCGGCATGGACTACCTGTCGGAGGACCGCGTCGAGCTGCGATTCACGCTGCCGCTCGCGGAGATCGTCTTCGACTTCTTCGACCACCTCAAGTCCCGCACCCGCGGCTACGCCTCGCTGGACTACGAGCCCTCGGGCGACCAGGCGGCCGACCTCGTGAAGGTCGACATCCTGCTGCAGGGCGAGCAGGTGGACGCGTTCAGCGCCATCGTGCACAAGGACAAGGCCTACGACTACGGCGTCATGATGACGGCGAAGCTCAAGGAGATCATCCCGCGCCAGCAGTTCGAGGTGCCGATCCAGGCCGCCGTCGGCGCCCGGGTGATCGCCCGCGAGACGGTGCGCGCGATGCGCAAGGACGTGCTCGCCAAGTGCTACGGCGGCGACATCAGCCGTAAGCGCAAGCTGCTGGAGAAGCAGAAGGAGGGCAAGAAGCGCATGAAGAACATCGGGTCCGTCGAGGTCCCGAAGGACGCCTTCATCGCCGCGCTCTCCTCGGACGGCGGCGGCGGCAAGGACGCCAAGGACAAGAAGAAGTAGTGCCCGCGCTGCCTGAGGGCACGCCCGTGCCCGACGACGGCTCGCTGCCGGGGTGGGTGCGGCCCTCGCCGTCCGCTCCGGACGGCGCCGGCCGGCCGTTCGGCGTGTACGTCCACGTGCCGTTCTGCTCGGTGCGCTGCGGCTACTGCGACTTCAACACGTACACGGCGTCCGAGCTGGGCGGCGGCGCGAACCAGGCGGCGTACGCCACCACCGCCCTGCGCGAGGTCGACCTCGCGGCCCGCGTGCTCGACGGCGCGGGCCTGGGGTCGCGCCCCGTGTCCACGGTGTTCTTCGGCGGCGGCACGCCCACGATGCTGCCCGCCGCGGACCTGGCGCGGATCCTGCGCGGCGTCGACGAGGCGTGGGGGCTCGCGGACGGCGCCGAGGTCACCACCGAGGCCAACCCGGACTCGGTGACGCCCGCGTCGCTGCGGCTGCTCGCGGACGCCGGGTTCACGCGGGTCTCGTTCGGGATGCAGTCCGCGGTGCCGCACGTGCTCGCGACGCTCGAGCGCACCCACGACCCGCGCCGCGTGCCCGACGTCGTGACCTGGGCGCGCGACGCCGGGCTCGACGTCTCCCTCGACCTCATCTACGGCACCCCGGGCGAGTCCCTCGAGGACTGGCAGACGTCCCTCGAGGCGGTGCTCGCCACCGGCGTCGACCACGTGTCGGCGTACGCGCTCGTCGTCGAGCCGGGCACCAAGATGCACGCCCAGGTGCGCCGCGGCGAGCTCGCGCTGCCCGACGAGGACGACCAGGCCGCCAAGTACGAGCTGGCCGACGACCTGCTGACGGGGGCCGGCCTCGGCTGGTACGAGGTGAGCAACTGGGCGCGCGGGCCGGAGCACGCCTGCCGGCACAACCTCGCCTACTGGCGCGGCGACGACTGGTGGGGGATCGGCCCGGGCGCGCACTCGTACGTCGCGGCCCCGTCGTCGGTCGAGCCTGCCGAGACCCACGCCGGCGTGCGCTGGTGGAACGTCAAGCATCCGCGGCGCTACGCCGCCCTCCTGGAGTCCGGCGCGTCACCGGGCGCGGGCCGCGAGCTGCTCACGCCCGCCGAGGCCCAGCTGGAGCGGGTGCTACTCGGGGTGCGGGTGCGTGAGGGGCTGGAGGTCGCGGCCCTCGACCCGTCGCGGCGCGCGGCGGTCGCCGGGCTCGTCGCCCGCGGCCTGCTGGACGGCGTCGCCGCCGTGCGCGGTCGCGTCGTCCTCACCCGCCGGGGCCGCCTCCTCGCGGACTCCGTCGTCCGCGAGCTCACCCCCTGAACCGCATCGAGCGAGCTGACCTGCTCCTCGAACGGTCCGTTCGAGGAGCAGGCCAGCACGCTCGACTCCCGCGCGGCGGGTGGGTCAGGAGATCAGGCGGATGTTGAGCGGGTAGCGGTACGCCTCGTGGCGGTTGACGGCCACCGCCGCGAGGATGCCGAACACGATCGACAGGACCCAGACCGCGAGCAGGATCACGAAGCCGACGAGCAGGAAGACCGTGATCCAGCCGACGACGTAGCCGATGAGCAGCGTGATCTGGAAGTTCAGCGACTCCTTGGCCTGATCACCGACGTACGCGCTCCGGTCGCGCAGGAACAGCCAGATCAGCAGCGGCGTCAGAAAGCCGAGGAGGCCGAGGCTGAGCAGCGACAGCACCGGCGGTCCCAGGTGGGCGATCAGTGCCCACGTGCGTTCGTCCGACGGAGACAGGGGCTGCGGGCCGTACCCGTACGGAGGCTGTCCCGGGGGCGGGCCGCCGTAAGGCGGTTGGCCGGGCGGCGGGCCGCCGTAGGGTGGCTGGCCCGGGGGCGGACCCGCCGGTGGCTGCTGCGGCGGCGGTCCGTACGGCGGGGTGCTCATGGAGCCATCTTCGCGCATCTGCGGTGGTCACGTGCGGTGGCGGAGGCGTTCGGGTGCGGCCAGAGTGGGCGAAGGCGCCGACCCCGCCGGGTGCGTCGCCCGGACCACTCAGGAGGAACGATGAGCGAGAACACGCCGCAGCAGCCCGGCGACCCCCAGGAGCCGCCGCGTCAGCCGGGGTACCAGCCGCCGCCCGGCCAGCCCGCCCCGCAGCCGCCGTACGGGCACCAGCCGCCCGCCGGGCCGCCCCCGCACGGCGGTGAGCCGCCCTACGGGGACCAGCCGTACGCCTCGCCGCAGCAGCCGTACGAGGGGCGGATGCCCGACCCGGGTCTGTACCCGGGGTCCGAGTACCCGCCGGACCGGTCGGCGGGGCCGATCACGCCCCACGGCGAGGGCAGCGGCTTCCTCAGCGCGCTGTTCGACTACTCCTTCAGCCGGTACATCACGCCCAGCGTGGTGAAGGTCGTCTACATCATCGTCACGGTGCTGGTCGCGCTGGCGTGGCTGTCGGGCCTCGTCGCCACGTTCTCCCAGTCGATCTGGGGCGGGATCCTCTACCTCGTGTTCGGGTGGATCATCGCGCTCGTGTACCTGGCGCTCGCGCGCATCACGCTGGAGTTCTTCGTCGCCGTCATCTCGGTGTCGGAGAAGGTCAACGCCTACGCGGAGCGGGACGGCATCCGCACCCGCTGAGCGCCGCGGTCACGCCGTGACGAAGTCGATCAGCTCCTCGACCCGGCCCAGCAGGGCCGGGTCGAGGTCGCGGTAGTCCCGCACGGTCGCGAGGATCCGCTGCCACGCGCGGCCGACGTCCTCGGTGGACGACGCCGGCCAGCCCAGCTCGCGCAGGATGCCGCGCTTCCACTCCGTGCCCCGCTCGATGGTGGGCCACGACGCCAGACCCAGCCGCTCCGCCTTCACGGCCTGCCACACGTCGACGTACGGGTGGCCCAGCACCAGCACGGTCCCGCGCGGCACCCGCCGCAGGGCGTCGTCGGCGAGGCGCCGCTCCTTCGAGCCGGGCACCAGGTGATCGACCAGCACGCCCACCCGCCGCTCCGGCGTCGGTGCGAACTCGTCGAGGGCGTCCGCGAGGTTGTCCACGCCGTCGAGCAGCTCGACCACGACGCCCTCGACGCGCAGGTCGTCGCCCCACACCTTCTCGACGAGCTCGGCGTCGTGCTTGCCCTCGACCCAGATGCGCGACCCGCGGGCCACCCGCGCGCGCTGGTCGTGGACCGCCACCGAGCCGGACGCCGTCCGGGTGGGCCGCGCGGGGGCGCGGGAGGTCACGGGAGCCGTCAGCTCCACCGGCTGCCCGTCCACCCAGAAGCCCGGGCCCAGCGGGAAGGACCGCGTGCGCCCGCGCCGGTCCTCCAGCACCACGAGGTGGATGCCGCCCGACTTCTCCACGCGCACCACGGCGCCCACCCAGCCCGTGGTGACCTCCTCGACCACGAGGCCGTGGTCGGCCGCGCGGGGCCGGGACACCGGCCGGCGGCGATGGTGCGCGGAGCCGTCCGGCGCGCCCGGGGAGCGGGAGCCGGAGGAGGACAGGACGTCGGAGCCGTAGCGGTCGTGCACGGCCGTGAGCCTACGGTCGCGACCGCGGGGGAGCGGCGCCCGACACGCGCCGCGCGCCGCCCGGATGGGACCGGACGGCGCGCGGTGGGGGTGCGGGGTGTGCGTGTCGGGGCGAGCGGGGTCGGGTGTGACGCTGCTGCGTGCTCCGCTCACGCGTGGCGCGGTCGGTGCAGCGGTGCCACCGCGGGACGACGGCGGGGCTCCACCGGCTGCACCGGCTCCGCCGGTTCCGGGCCCGCGACGGCGTCCCGGAGCGCGCGGCGCGAGGCGCGGAGCTGGTGCGCCAGGCGGCGCAGCGCGACCTCGCGCTCGAGCTCCTCCTGACGGCGCTCGAAGAGCATGTCGTACACGTGCGGATCCATGATGTCCTCCAGCCGGGGTGTGGTGTCACGCCTAGGGAGGAGGGCGCACGGCCTCCCGTACACGACTGCTCAGGGCATGTGTACGGGTGCGTCGGGCGACGTCAGGAGGGGTCCTCGCGCGCCAGGAGCGCCGCCTCGGTGCGGCTGGACACGCCGAGCTTGCGCAGGATGGCGGAGACGTGCACCGACGCCGTCTTGCGGCTGATGAACAGCCGCTCGGCGATCTGCCCGTTCGTCAGGCCCTCGGCGACGAGAGCGAGCACCTGGCGCTCGCGGTCCGTGAGCGCGCGGTCGGGCTGCCGCGCGCGAGAGGTGCCGCGCGCGAGGCCCGCGCCGTCGAGGAGCATGCGGGCCTGGTCGCCCACGAGGCCGCAGCCGATCGCGTCCGCGGCCTCGACCGCAGCGTCCAGCCGCTCCCGCGCCGCTGCACGGTCGCCGGCCTCGAGCAGGGACGCGCCGTCGCGGTACAGGGCGTACGGCCGCAGGTGCGCGGGTCCGTCCGCCGCGACGACCGCCTCCCACGACCCGTCGCCGAGCTCGGCGGCGAACAGCGCCGCCCACGTCGGGTAGGTCGGCCACAGGGTGCACGTCGCCAGCGCCGCGCTGTACGGCGCGACGTCGACCTGCCGCCCGGACCTCCGGGCGCGGTCGAGCACGCGCGCGGCCACGGCGAGCGTCGTGAGCCGGTAGAACGGGCCCAGGACGTCGGGGTCGACGGCGATCCGGACGAGGTCGAGCGCGTCGTCCAGGTCGTCGCGCAGGAGGGCGAGCTCGGCGAGCGTCGCCGAGACCCGCGCCCGGATCTGCTCCTCGACGCGGCCGAAGCGCTCCCAGGTCGTGCGGTGCACCCGTGCCCGGGACTGGGCGGCGTCGACGTCCCCGCGCCACATCGTGAGCCACGTCCACCGTTCGCCCAGGTACACGGCGTAGTCGCTGGGGTCGATGAGCGGGACGGACCGTGCGTACCAGGCCTCGGCGTCGGACCACCGGCCGGACCCGATCCATGCCTCTGCCACGTTGCCCTCGAGCATCGCGCGGGTGGCCCATCCGGCACCGAGGGCGCGGGCGATCTGCGCGCCCGACTCGGCGAGGTGCTCCGCCTCGGCGAACTGCCCGAGCTTGAGGCGGGTGTCGGACGCGTTCGTGTAGTAGTGGCACTGGGCCCGCCAGTCGTCGCCCGCCACCTCGTGGGACCGCTCGAGCTCGTCCAGCGCGTCGAGGTCTCCGCGGTCCAGGCGACTCATCGCGCGGAGGTTGAGAGCGAGCGAGGCGTTCTGGTGGTCGCCGACCGCCGTCGCGGCGGCGAGGGCGTCGCTCGCGGCCGCGATCGCCTCGGCGTGCCGGTGGTCCATCATCGCGTTGCGCGCCTTGAGCCGGAGCAACGGCGCCCGGCCCGCGTGGTCGTCCGCCGGCAGGAGCGCGAGCGCCTCGTCGAGCATCCGGTCCGAGCCCGGGTCGCCGGCCTTGCCGAGGATGTGGGCGAGGGTCGACAGCGCCTGCGCCCGCCCGGCGGGGTCGTCGGCGGGCCACTCCTCCACCGCCTCGCGGGCCAGCCCGGCCGCGCGCTCGATCTGCGCGGCGTCCTGGAGGGCGACGGACACGTGACGCAGGAGGGCGGCACGGTGCAGCCCGGCGACCCCTTCGGCGTCGGGCACCAGCTCCCAGAGCTCGAGGGCGCGTTCGCCCGCGGCGGCGACCACGGCCGAGGAGGCCTGCCCGTAGGTCTCGGGCAC
>NZ_JBHXAW010000137.1:0-11069 GCF_042726645.1 Isoptericola sp. NPDC060257 | reverse complement strand
CCTCCCTCCCTGACCCTCACCGAGACCCTCGCGTTCGCGTACGTGAGCCTCGTCGCCACGGCGCTCGGCTTCGTCTGCTGGTTCAGCGGGTTCCGCCACCTCCCCGCCGGGGCCGTGGGCGTGATCGGCCTGCTGAACCCCGTCACCGGCGTCGCCCTCGGCGTCCTCGCGGGGGGCGAGGTGCTCACCGGGCTCCAGGCCCTCGGCATCGGGCTCGTGCTGGCCAGCGTCGCGCGCGTGAACGCGGGACGCCGGGCCCCGCGCGGCGCACCGCCACGGGACGAGGGAGCTCAGGTCAGGGCGGCGCCGCGCGTCGCCGCCTCCAGCAGGTCCAGCACGTGCACGTAGTCGCGGCCGGTGGCGCGCGCCATCCCCATCTCGCAGGTGCGGTTGTTCGAGACGTAGGCGTCGAACCGGCCGCCCGGCCGGGCCCGCTCCCCCGCCGCGACGTCGGCGGCCTCGGCATGCGTGGCCGCGGCCGTGAGCTCCGGGTGCAGCATGCCGCGGTCGCCGGCGAAGCCGCAGCAGCCCCACGCGGCGGGCACCACGGCGTCGTCCGCGACGGCGGCCGCCACGGCGCGCAGGTCGTCCACGGCGCCCAGGTGCACCGTCGCGCAGGTGGGGTGCACGACGACGCTCCCCTGCCGCGCGACGGCCACGCCGCGGTCCGCGAGCGCCGGCAGCACGTCGGTGCGCACGAACGTCACGGCGTCGACGATCCGCAGCCGCGCGAACCGCCCGGCGTCCTCCCCGGAGAGGTGGTGCGGCGTCTCGACCAGCCCGTGCGTGCAGCTCGACGCGTCGCACACGACGGGCAGCTGCCCTCCGCGCGTCGCCGTCCACAGGGCGTCGAGCACCTGCCGCGCCATCCGCGCCGCGCCGCCCGGCAGGCCCTTGCTCGCCCACGGGGTGCCGCAGCACAGCCCGCCGATGCCCTCCGGCACCGCGAGGCCGATCCCGGCGCGCTCGCACAGCGTGCGCAGCGCCGCCTCCGCGCCCACCGGGCGCCCGCCGTCCGGCACGCCACCGTCCGCCGGCGCGAACAGCTCGCCCATGCACGACGCGAACAGCACGGCCCTCGGCTCTCCCGGCACATCCTCGGCTTCGCGTCGCGGGCCGGGGCCGGGCAGGTCGTCGTCCACCCGCGGCACGACGTCGGTCCCGACGATCCCGCGCGCCACCTCCGAGGCCACGCGCACCACGGGCGTCGGCACCTTCTCCACCACGCCGAGCGCGCCGCGCAGCACGTCGACGACCGGCCCCCACGACCCCGCGAGCACCTCCCCGCCCTTCCGCACGAGCGCCGGGTTCGACCGTGCCCGGTGGCCCTTCATCACCACGCCGGTGTCGATGCCGACGGGGCACGCCTCGACGCACATCGAGTCCGCGGCGCACGTCTGCACGCCCCAGTACCGGTACGCCTTCTGCAGCTCCTCGCGCTCGTCCTCGGGCGCGACGGCGAGCTCCTTGAGCAGCGCGATCCGCTGGCGCGGCGTCGTCGTGACGGTCCGCGAGGGGCAGCCGGGCTCGCAGTAGCCGCACTCCACGCACCGGTCCACGAGCGGGGCGTCCTCGCCGCCCGCGGAGGCCTCGACCTTGAGATCGCGCAGGTGCTCGCGTGGGTCGTCGGTGATGATCACGCCCGGGTTGAGCAGCCCGCGCGGGTCGAACAGGCTCTTGATCTCGCGCATGACGGCGTACAGGTCGTCGCCGTACTGGCGCCGCACGAACGGCGCCATGATGCGGCCGGTGCCGTGCTCGGCCTTGAGCGAGCCGCCGCGGCCGAGCACCAGGTCCACGAGGTCGTCGCTGAACGACGCGTACCGGTCGAGCTCCGCCGCGTCGCCGAGCCGCGGCGTGATCATGAAGTGCAGGTTGCCGTCCTTCGCGTGCCCGAACGTCACGGCCTCGTCGTTCAGGCTCCCGTCGTAGCCGTGCCGCACGAACAGCCCGCCCAGGTCGCGCACGGTGCCGGTCAGGTCGGGCACGGGCACGACGACGTCCTCCAGCAGCGCGGTCGCGCCCGCCTTCCGGGCCCCCGCGACCGCCGTGTACAGGCCCTTGCGCACGCGCCACAGCCGCTCGCGCGTGGCGGGGTCGGTCGTGAGCGTGGCGGGCAGCTCCAGCGCGAGTCCGTCGACGACGGCGCGCGCGGCGTCCTGCAGCGGGGCGAGCTCGTCGCCGGTCGCGGCGCGGTACTCCACCAGCAGCGCCGTCTGGCCCGTGATACCGGCGCCCGCGGCCAGCGAGCGCATCGAGGGGTCCGCCTTCGGGTCCGCCGCCGCGACCCGCAGGGAGGCGGCGTCCATGAGCTCGATCGCCTCCGGCCCGGAGGCGCCCAGCGGTACCAGCGCGTCGGTGGCCCGCTCGAGGGAGTCGAAGACGAGCAGCGTCGTCGCGACCTGCGTCAGCAGCGGCACCGTGCGGAACGTGACGTCCGCGACCCAGCCCAGCGTGCCCTCCGAGCCGATCATCAGGTGCTTGAGGATCTTCACCGGGCTGTCGTGGTCGAGCAGCGCGTTCACGGAGTAGCCCATGGTGTTCTTCATCGCGAACTGCCGCTCCACCTCGGCGCGCATCGTCGCGCTGCCGCGCACCCGGTCGCGCAGCTCCGCGAGGCCGCGGTGCAGGTCCGGCTCCAGGGCGGCCAGGCGCGCGTCGGCGCCGGGCGCGCCCGTGTCGACCACGGTGCCGCCGGGCAGCACCACCGTCATCGCCTCGACCGTCCGGTACGCGGTGCGCGTGGTGCCCGACGACATCCCGGAGGAGTTGTTGGCCACCACTCCCCCGACGGTGCACGCGATCTCGCTCGCCGGGTCGGGCCCCAGCCGCCGCCCCCGCCGCGCCAGGTGCCCGTTCACCAGGCGGAGCGTGGCACCGGGCTGGCAACGCACCCGCTCCCCGCCGTCGAGCACCTCCACCCGCGTGAACCGCGTGCGCGTGTCGACCAGCATCCCCGCGCCCGACGCCTGCCCCGACAGGCTCGTGCCGCCGGAGCGGAACGTCACCGGCAGGCCGCGGCGGCTCGCCTCCCGCATCGCGGCGACCACCCCGTCGACGTCGTGCGCCCGCACCACCACCTCCGGGCGCAGCAGGTAGTGCGACGCGTCGTGCGCGTGCGCCACCCGCGTCAGCAGGTCCGTCCGCAGCTCGAAGCCGGAGAGTTCGTCGTGCGGCACGGATGCTCCGTCCTCCGGGTCGACGTCGACCGCGGGCGTGGCTGAGGGCTGTGAGGCGCTGGCGCCACCGTACCCTCGGCGGGTGCCTCCGGACGCCCCTCCCCCACCCGTCACCGCCCGCCGGATCCTCGTGGCAGGCACGTCCGGGGCGGGCAAGACGACGCTCGCCGGGCGGGTGTCGACCGCCCTCGGCCTGCCGTACACCGAGCTGGACAGCCTGTTCCACGGCCCGGGCTGGACCCCCAGGGCGGAGTTCGAGGACGACGTCCGCGCCGTCGTCGCGCAGGACGCCTGGGTCAGCGAGTGGCAGTACACGGCCGTGCGGCCGCTGCTGCTGGAGCGTGCCGAGCTCCTGGTCTGGCTCGACCTGCCGACACCGCTGGTGCTGTGGCAGGTCGGACGGCGCACCGTGGCGCGCAGGCTGCGGCGCACCGCGCTGTGGAACGGGAACGTCGAGCCACCCTTGCGGACCGTCCTCTCCGACCGCGACCACATCCTGCGGTGGGCGTGGCGCACCCGGCACAAGCTCCGCGGGCTCGACCAGCGGCTGGCCCGCGAGGCGCCGCACGTGCAGGTGGTGCGGCTGCGCCGCCGCCGTGACGTCGAGCGCTGGGTGCGCGCCCTGGGTCCCCGACCCTAGGAGCCGAAGGTCTCCAGCAGCGTCGCGCGCTCCGCGTCCGTGAGGTTCGTGGCGATGAGCGTGGCGTGCCGCCCGTGGAACCGCTGGCCCACGGCGTCGACGTCGCCGTCCTCCGTCACGGCGAACAGTGCCGACGTGCCGGTGGTGACCTGCTCGCGGATCGTCTCGAGCTGCGTGCGTCCGATGCCGACGGCCTGGGTGCTCTTGGCGATCGCGCCGATCGCGGCGCCTGCGGCGGCGCCCAGGACGGGCATGAAGAACAGCACGCCCAGCAGCAGCCCCCAGAAGGCGCCCCACCCGCTGCCGCGCTTCTTGTCGTCGTGACCGTGGTGCGTCGTGGGCGTGGCCTGCCCCACCGGCCACGAGACGACGGCGTGGTCGACCACCGTGACCAGCCCGTCCGACGCCGCGCGGCGGAGCACCGTCGCGGCCTGGTCGGCCGCGGCGGGGTCGTCGAACTTCCAGACGGTGAACGTGGCCATCGAGGGTCCTCCGGATCGTGGGTGCAGGTGCTCGGGTGGTCAGAGGGCCGAGATGCCGTCGCCGAGCATCTTGGCGCCGAGGACGACCAGCAGGACGGCCATGATCACGGCGTTGTGGTGCACCATCCAGGTCTTCAGGTCGTCGAGGACCTTCGCGGCGCGCTCCCCCATCGCGAGGTAGATGACCAGCGGGGTCACCACGCCGGCGCTGGCGGTCAGCGCGAAGACGACGGCCGCCACGACCTGCGCGTTCGTGTCGCCCGGGGCGGCCGAGGCGATGGCGGCACCGCCCGACACGACGAGCAGCAGGTTCTTCGGGTTGACCGCGGACAGGAGGACGGCGAGGCCGAGCGCCTTGCCGGGCGTGAACTGGTCGATGGCCGCCATCCACGTCGGCGTCTCCGGCTCGACACCCTCGCGCGGCCGGCCGCGCCACTGCTTCACCGCGAGCAGCAGGAGCAGGACGCCGAGCACGATCTTGACGATGGCCGCCCACAGGGGCGTGCCCGCCTCGTCGGGGACGGCCGAGCCGGCGAGCACGGCGACCAGCGCGACCACGACCAGGACCGCGACGAACCAGCCGATCAGGAACGCGGCGGCGTTGGCCTTGGCACGCCGGCTGACCAGCATCAGCACCACGGCGACGATCGGCAGCGGGCTGATGAGCACACCCACCGCCACGGGGAGGGACTGGCCGATCGCTGCGCCCACCTGTGCTCCTTCGTCCGGGTCTGGTCCGAAAGTAGGCGGGGCGGAGCGCGAGCGCCCGTCGAGTCGGCTGTCGAGTCGACTGTCGAGTCGACTGTCGAGTCGACTGTCGAGTCGACTGTCGAGGTGTCAGCGCGTGGTGTCGACCCGGTCGTGCAGGACGGCGTCGAGCGCCTCGACGATCCGGACGTCGCCGTCCAGCCAGTCGACGTCGAGCAGCGTGGACCGGTCCAGCCAGCGCAGGTCGTCGTGCTCGACGAGGGGCCGCGGGTCGCCGTCGGTGACGACCGCCAGCCAGAGGCGCAGCACGTGGCGGTCGGTGATGATCCAGCCGCCGTCGTCGGGGCCGGGCAGCTCGTGACCGAGCTCGGCCCGCACCCCGAGCTCCTCCATGAGCTCGCGGTGCAGCGCCTCGACCGGCGTCTCCCCGGGGTCCACCTTGCCGCCGGGGAACTCCCACCGGCCCACGAGGTGCTCGGGCCGGCTCCGCCGGGCGGCGAGCAGGCGCGCCGGGTGGTCGAGGTCGTCGACGATCGCGGCGGCGACCACGAGGCGGCGGGCTGTCATGACGGAAAGTCTGCCATCCGGGTCCCGGCGGACCGGGTCGTGGCCGGATCCCGGACGTGCGAGAGCCCCGCGCCGACGACCTCCCCTGTCGTCGGGCGGGGCTCGCACCTACCCGCTGTCAGCCGACTCCCAGGCCGGCCTGTCGCGCCCATGCGACGGCCTCGGCCCGGTTGGAGACACCGATCTTGCGATACACGCTGCGCACCTGCGACTTCACCGTGTTCCGGGTGACGAACAGCTTGGTCGCGATCTGCTCGAGGGTGACGTCCTCGGACAGGTTGGACAGGACCACGCGCTCGCGGCGCGTCAGCAGACGGTTCGTCACCGGGGCCATTTCGATCGTGCTCATCGCTCTTCCTCCGTCGACGGCCGCCGACCGAAGGTCGACCAGGGGAAGCCGTCATGGAAGAAGATGCGTACGGGCCCCTGTCATGACGCGGAATCTCGGGGATTGCTTCCGCGCCGGGACGACGACGGCCGGCCGCGCCCCCTCGAAGGACGCGTCCGGCCGTGTCGTCGCAGGTCAGCGCGGTTATCCCAGGCAATCAACCCAATTCGGGCCCGATGGTCACGATTCGGTCACGAGATCTGGGAAAGCGTCAGCCCGCCTGGGCGGCGTACTCCTCGGCCGTCAGCAGGGACCCGCGGGAGGTCACGTCGACCTTGAAGAGCCAGCCCGCGCCGAAGGGGTCGGAGTTCACGACGGCCGGGTCGTCCACGGCCGACTGGTTGACCTCCGTCACGGTGCCGCTCACCGGCGAGTACAGCTCCGAGACGGACTTGGTGGACTCGATCTCGCCGACGACGGCGCCCGCCTCGATCGTCGCGCCCACCTCGGGCAGCTCGAGGTAGACGACGTCGCCCAGCGCGTCGGCGGCGACGGACGTCACGCCGATCGTGGCGGGCGACGCGTCGTCCACCCACTCGTGCTCGGCGGAGTAGCGGAGGTTCTCGGGGAAGTCGGCCATGGGGACTGCTCCTTCGGGTTCTGCGTGCTTGACGACGGTCGGGCTCAGGACGAGGTCAGGACGATCGTCCTACGACCGCTGGTAAAAGGGCAGCGGGACGACGACGAACGGCTCGGCGCGGCCGCGCACGTCGACGGCGAGGGCGGTGCCCTCGGCCGACACCTCGGGCGTCACGTACGCCATCGCCACCGGGTAGCCGAGCGTCGGCGACGGCGCGCCGGACGTCACGTGGCCGACGACGGCACCCACCGCGCCGTCGAGGCCGCGCTGCACGACGTCGTAGCCCGCGCGGGCGGGACGGCGCCCCTCCCCGCGCAGGCCGACCAGGACGCGCGCCGGGGCGCTCTGGGCGCGCGCCGCGAGGGCGTCGCGGCCCACGAACGGCAGCGGGTCGCCGTCGGCTCCGGTCTTGTCGAGCTTCACGACGCGGCCGAGGCCCGCCTCGTACGGCGTCGTGGTCTCGTCCAGCTCGTGCCCGTACAGGGGCATGCCGGCCTCGAGGCGCAGCGAGTCGCGCGCGGACAGGCCGGCCGGGACGAGGCCGCGCCCCGCCCCCGCCGCCAGCAGCGCCCGCCAGAGCTCCACCGCCCGGTCGGCGGGCACGAACAGCTCGAAGCCGTCCTCGCCCGTGTACCCCGTGCGCGCCAGCAGCACGCCGATCCCGGCGACCGTGACCTCCGCGGCCGCGTAGTACTTCATGCCGCGGACCGTGTCGACGTCGTCGTCGGCCGTGAGTGCGGCGACGATCTCCTCGGCCTGCGGGCCCTGCACCGCGACCAGCGCGGTCTCGGCGGACCGGTCGGCGACGACCGTGTCGAAGCCGGTCGACCGCGCGACCAGCTCGGCCGCGACGCGCGGCGCGTTGCCCGCGTTGGCGACGACGAGGAAGTGCTCGTCGGCCAGGCGGTAGACGATGAGGTCGTCGAGCACCGAGCCGTCCTCGGCGCAGATCATCGAGTACCGCGCCCGGCCGACGCCGATCGCGCTCGCGTTGCCCACGAGCGCCTGGTCCAGCGCCGCGCCGGACTGCGCGCCCTCGAGGTGGATCTCCCCCATGTGCGACAGGTCGAACAGCCCCGCGGCCTCGCGCACCGCGCGGTGCTCCGCCAGGTCGGAGGTGTACCGCAGCGGCATCAGCCAGCCGCCGAAGCCGGTGAGGCTGGCGCCCAGCGCGACGTGCTCGTCGTGCAGCGGCGTGGTCTTGTCCTGCGTCTCCTGCTGGTCCTCGGCCATCGAGGCTCCCTTCGTGGTGCACGGTCGTCCGTTGTGGGTGCGATCGTGGCCCCTTTTCGGGGGAGAACGGGGCCACGAGCCCACCCACAACGGGTCAGTGGGTGGGGGCGGGCTCCGCGTAGGACTCCAGGGGCGGGCAGGCGCACACCAGGTTGCGGTCGCCCTTGGCCCCGTCGATGCGGCGCACGGGCGACCAGTACTTCGCGCCCCGCAGGCTGGGCAGCGGGAAGGCGGCCAGCTCGCGGGAGTACGGGTGCGCCCACTCGTCGGCGACGACGCTCGCCGCAGTGTGCGGGGCGTGCCGCAGCGGGTTGTCGTCCACGGTCCACTCCCCCGCCGCCACGCGGTCGATCTCGCCGCGGATGGCGATCATCGCGTCGACGAAGCGGTCCAGCTCGGCGAGGTCCTCGCTCTCGGTGGGCTCCACCATCAGCGTCCCCGCCACCGGGAACGACATCGTCGGCGCGTGGAAGCCGTAGTCGATGAGGCGCTTCGCGACATCCTCCGCGGTCACGCCCGTCTCGGCGGTCATCGGCCGCAGGTCGAGGATGCACTCGTGCGCCACCAGGCCGTTCTCACCGGTGTAGAGCACCGGGAAGTACGGGTCCAGGCGCTTCGCCACGTAGTTCGCGGTGAGGACGGCGGCCTTCGACGCCTCGGTCAGCCCGTCCGGCCCCATCAGGGCGAGGTACGCGTACGAGATCGGCAGGATGCCCGCCGATCCGTGCGGCGCCGCGCTCACGGGCGCGATGCCGTCCTGGCCGGCGATCCCCGGCGTCGGGTCCGCCGGCAGGAACGGCACCAGGTGTGCGGCCACCGCGACCGGGCCCACGCCCGGACCACCGCCGCCGTGCGGGATGCAGAACGTCTTGTGCAGGTTGAGGTGCGAGACGTCGCCGCCGAACTCCCCCGGACGCGCCAGCCCCACCAGCGCGTTGAGGTTCGCGCCGTCGATGTACACCTGCCCGCCAGCGTTGTGTACCAGATCGCAGACCTCGCGCACGTGCTCCTCGTAGACGCCGTGCGTCGACGGGTACGTGATCATGATCCCCGCCACCTGCGGGCCGTGCTGCTCGAGCTTCGACCGGAGGTCGTCCAGCTGGATCTCGCCGTCGTCCGCCGTCGCCACGACCACCACGCGCAGGCCCGCCAGGGCCGCCGAGGCCGCGTTCGTGCCGTGCGCCGACGCCGGGATCAGCACGATGTCGCGGTGCTCCTCGCCCCGCGACCGGTGGTAGCCCTTGATCGCCAGCAGTCCCGCGAACTCGCCCTGCGAGCCCGCGTTCGGCTGCACGGACACGCCCGCGTACCCCGTGATCTCCGCGAGCTGCGACTCCAGCGTCGACACCAGCTCCGCGTAGCCCAGCGCCTGGTCAGCGGGCACGTACGGGTGGATGTCCGCGAAACCCGGCCAGCTGATGGCCTCCATCTCCGCCGTCGCGTTGAGCTTCATCGTGCACGAGCCCAGCGGGATCATCGTGCGGTCCAGCGCCAGGTCCTTGTCGCTCAGCGACCGCAGGTACCGGAGCATCGAGGTCTCGCTGCGGTGCACGTGGAAGATGGGGTGCTGGAGGTAGACGCTCGTCCGGGTCACGGCCTCGGGGAGGTCGGCAACCCCTCGCGCGGACGCGTTCACGGGCGCCGGGGCGCCCTCGGCGGAGAAGGCGGCGAGGACGGCGGTCACGTCGTCGGCGGTCGTCGTCTCGTCGCAGGCGATCTGTACATGGTCGGCGTCGGCCTTGTACAGGTTGTAGCCGGCGTCTGCGGCTGCTGCCACGACGCGCCCTGCCTGGCCGGGGACGACCGCGCGGACGGTGTCGAAGAAGACGTCGTGCTCGACCGTGATGCCCGCGGCGCGGAGGCCCGCCGCGACGGCGGCGGCGCGGGCGTGGGTGCGCTCGGCGATCGCGCGGAGGCCGTCGGGGCCGTGGTAGACGGCGTACATCGAGGCGACGATGGCGAGCAGCGCCTGCGCGGTGCAGATGTTGCTCGTCGCCTTCTCGCGGCGGATGTGCTGCTCGCGGGTGGCGAGGGCGAGGCGCAGGCCCGTGGCGCCGTCGGCGTCGGTCGAGACGCCGACGAGGCGCCCGGGGAGCTGGCGCTCGAGGCCCTTGCGGACCGCCATGAAGGCGGCGTGCGGGCCGCCGTAGAAGAGCGGGACGCCGAAGCGCTGGGCCGAACCGACCGAGACGTCGGCGCCGAGCTCGCCCGGGGACGTCAGCAGGGTGAGGGCCAGGAGGTCCGCGGCCACCGTGACCAGCGCGCCGCGCTCCTTGGCCTCCGCGACCACGCCGCGAGCGTCCAGCACGCGGCCCGACGCGCCCGCCTGCTGCACCACGACGCCCACCAGGTCGCCGTCGGGCAGCGTGCCGCCCGCCGCGACGAACGCGTCGAGGCCCGCCGCCAGGCCGCCGTCGAGCCCGACCACGACCACCGGCAGGCCGATGGCCTCGGCGCGGCCGCGCGTGACCGACAGGCTCTGCGGGAACAGGTCGGCGTCGAGCACGACGTACCCGCTCTTCGCGCGCGAGGCGCGCCACATCAGCGCGACGGCCTCGGCGACGGCCGTGGCCTCGTCCAGCAGGGACGCGCCCGCGATCCCCAGGCCGGTGAGGTCCTCCACGGCCTGCTGGAAGTTCAGCAGCGCCTCGAGACGGCCCTGAGAGATCTCCGGCTGGTACGGCGTGTACGCCGTGTACCAGGCGGGGGACTCGAGCACGTTGCGGCGGATCACCGGGGGAGTGGCGGTGCCGTAGTAGCCCAGCCCGATCATCTGGCGCTTGACCTGGTTCTTCCCCGCGAGGTCGCGCAGGTGGGCGAGCACCTCGGCCTCCGAGCGGGCGGCCGGCAGGTCCAGCGGGCGGTCCGTGCGGATCGACGCGGGGACGGCGGCGTCCACCAGGGCGTCGAGGCTCGCGTGGCCGAGGGTGTCGAGCATCGCGGCGACCTCGCGGCCGCGCGGGCCCACGTGCCGGTCCGCGAAGACGTCGGGGTCGACGCCGGTGAGGGTGTGCGAGTCGTCCGGGAGGGTGGTCACGTCGGAGCTCCGTGGGTCGGGCCGGGCAGGCGGGGGACTGGCAGGTCCTCCCCGCTCTGTCATCGGACGCGCGCGCGTCGACCTGAGAGTTTTGCCGGTCCGCCATGGCGTCGTCGCAGACGTGACCTACGACGTCGACGGGGCGCGCCGACTTGCACCGTCGGTGGGCCCGCCCGTCGCGAGGACGGGGCAGGGCCGCTTTCCAGAGTTGCCTCGCCACGACGGTACGGATGCCTGAGAGATTCCCGGGGAGGG
>NZ_JBHXAW010000136.1:0-11096 GCF_042726645.1 Isoptericola sp. NPDC060257 | reverse complement strand
GCCTCCTGCAGGAGGTTGCGCCACACGGCGGCGAAGTAGGCGGCCGCCGGGGAGTCGGCGTCCATCCGGTAGTCCCAGTCCGCGAGCAGGTCCTGCCCGGCGGCGACGTAGGAGTCGTCGAGGTCGATGTCGAGCAGGGTGGGCACGAGTGCCTCCGCGAACGCCGACCAGTCGTCGTTCTGGATGCGGTTCATGTCCTCGGCCGTGAACGGCCGGCCGGACGCGATCTGCTGGGCGAGCAGGGTGCGGATGCGCTCCGAGCGGTACCCGTAGTCCCAGTCGTCCGCGAGATAGGGACGCGCCCCGTCGCGCAGCACGGCCTGGTTGGCCGCGACGACGAAGCCCTCCTCCGGGTCGAGCGCGCGCGGCATGTCGTCGTCGTCCACCCACCCCTGCCAGTCGTAGCGCGGGTCCCAGCCGGGGCGGGGCCAGGTGCCGTCGGACGGCACGGGCCCCTTCACCTCGGAGCGGACCGGGATGCGGCCCGGCGCCTGGTACCCGATGTGCCCGTCCGTGGTGGCGAACACGATGCTCTGAGCCGGCACCTCGAACAGCGCGGCCGCCGCGCGCACGTCGTCGGCGTCCTTCGCCGTGTCGAACGCGAAGACGGCGTCGGCCGTGCGGCCGGGCTGCAGCGCCGTCCACTGCAGGGCGACGGCGTACTCGCCGAACTCCGTGCCCTCCGAGGTGGGCGAGCCCACGACGTCCCCGACCTCGAGCACGTCCGAGACGATCGGGCCGTGCTCGGTGCTGCGGACCGTGATGTCGACCGGGGTGCCGCCCGCGACCCGGATGGTCTCCTTGCGGGTGTCGAGCTGCTCCCACTGCTCCGCACCGGCGTCCTTCAGCCACGTGTCGCCGCGCACCCGCTCGATGAAGAAGTCGGTGACGTCGGCGCCCATGTTGGTCAGGCCCCACGCGAGGTCGCCGTTGTGCCCGATGACGACGCCCGGGAAGCCGGCGAACGAGAAGCCGGCGACGTCGAACGGGCACTCGGCGGAGACCTCGTTGCAGTGCAGGCCCACCTGCGACCAGATCCCGGGGGCGGACAGCGCGAGGTGCGGGTCGTTCGCGAGCATCGGCTCGCCCGACTCCGTGTGCTCCCCGGACACGACCCACGAGTTGGAGCCCGCCGCGTCGCCGCGGCCCACCAGCACCGGCACCGCGTCCAGCGCGCTGCGCGTGGACTCGACGGCGGCGCCCAGCGCGGCGGTCGCCTCGCCGGCCCCGCCGGTCGCGCGGCCGGTGAGGGCCGACGTCAGCTCGGCGTCGGTCCCGGTGTCGGCACCGGCGTCGTCGCCCTCCGTCGCGTCGCCCGACGCCCGCGCCGGCCGCTCGTTGTCCAGGTCGCGGTTGCGCAGCACCGGCCGGTTGCCGCTCTCGGCGTACGCCGGGAACAGCTCGTCGACCAGGTCGGTCTCGCCGAGGGTGCTGTACGCCAGGGCCCGGTCGAGCTCGCTGTCGTAGTTGCCGCGCAGGTCCCAGGCCATCGCCTTGAGCCAGGCGAGCGAGTCGACCGGGTCCCACGGCTCGGGCTCGGCGACGTCCACGCGCGCCCCGAGCACCGTGTACTCGACGCCGAGCTCCTCGGGGTCGCGGCTCTCCAGGTACGCGTTGACGCCCTGCGCGTAGGCCTGCAGGTACTCGCGCGACTCGTCCGAGACGAGGTTCCACTCCTGCTCGGCCACGCGACGCCACCCGAAGGTGCGCGTCACCTTGTCCGCCTCGATCGCCTCCGGGACGTCGCCGACGAGCTCGGCGAGGCGGCCGGACGTCACGTGGCGGCGGTAGTCCATCTCGAAGAAGCGGTCCTGCGCCTGCAGGTAGCCCTGGGCGCGGAACAGGTCCTCGGGGGTGTCCGCGTAGACCTGCGGCACGTCCTGCGCGTCGCGTCGCACCTCGACGGCGGAGCTGAGCCCCGGCACCTGCTGCGAGCCCTCGTGGTCCGGCAGCGGCCGGCGCAGCGTGACGACGGTGAAGACCGTGCCGGCCACGAGGGCCAGCACCACGACGACGGCGACACCGACGACGGCGCTGCGGAGCCGCGAGCGCCGGCGGGGTGCCTCCTCGGTCTCCGTCACGTCCTGGGAGGGGTCGGGCTCGGACGGGTTTCCGGGTTCTGCAGGGGTGACGGTCGCTGACACGCAGGCGAGACTACCGTCCGGCGTATGATTGGCACTCGCATCACCTGAGTGCCAGCATCGCGCCCCTCCCGGCGGGTGCCGGCGTCCGCCACGAGGAGATCACGTGCCCACCTACGCGTACCGGTGTGCCGACTGCGGCCACGCCTTCGACGTCCACCAGTCGTTCACGGACGACTCGCTGACCGTCTGCCCCGAGTGCGGCGGGACGCTGCGCAAGCAGTACGGCTCCGTGGGCGTGACGTTCAAGGGATCGGGCTTCTACCGCACCGACTCGCGGTCCGGGTCGGGCAAGGGCTCCGGCTCGTCCTCGAGCTCCTCGTCGTCGAGCGGCTCGTCCGCTTCCTCGGGCGGCTCCTCCGGCAAGGACTCGTCCTCGACCAGCTCGTCGAGCACCTCGTCGTCCGGGTCGTCCAGCGCGTCCAAGGCCGCCTCCTCCTGATCGTCCGGCGGTCCCCGGTCGACGACGCCGTCGCGGCGGTCCCGACCGCGGACGCTGCCCCCAGGCCGGCGCCGTCCACAGGCTGTCGCGCCGCACCGACGTCCGGCGACCGGGCGACCTAGCGTCGCCCGCATGCCGCCGCTCGACACGCTCCCCCGACCCGACATCCGCCGCGCCCCGGAACCACGGTCCGGGCCCCCGCGTCCGCCCGACCCCGGTGGCCCGGCCTGGCGGCGCCGGGTCGCACGCCGGCTGCGGTCCCTGCTCTGGCGGGTGCGCTTCGTGCTCGCCGCCGTCTGCTGCGGGCTCGCGGCCGCCGCCGTCGTGCAGGCGGTGCGGCCGGCCCCGCCGCCCACGGTGGACGTCGTCGTCCCCGCCCGCGCGCTCCCGGCGGGCGAGCCCGTGGCCGCAGCGGATCTCACCACCGTCGCGGTGGCCGACGCCCTCTCCCCCGACGGCGTCGCCACGGACCCCGCCGAGCTCGTCGGGCGCACGCCGGTGACGGCGCTGCCCGCCGGGGTCCCCCTCCACCCCGGGCTGCTGCCCGGCGGCGGCGTGGTCGCGCGGGCCCCGCGGGGGACCGTCGTGGTGCCCGTGCGGCTGGAGGACACCGCGGCCGGCTGGCTGCGGCCGGGCGACCGCGTCGACCTGGTCCTCACCGGCGAGGCCGCGCGGGCCGCCGGCACCGACCGTGCGGACGACGAGGGTGACACCGAGCGGGACGACGCCTACCTCGCGCGGCGCGCGCTCGTCCTGCCGCGGCCGGACGCCGTCGAGCCGGTCGACGGCGGCCTGCTGGCGGGCGCGGCGCCGGCGTCCCAGGATGCCGACGTCACCCTCGTGGCGGTGAGCAAGGGCGAGGCCCCGGGGCTGTCCGCCGCGTCCGGGTGGGGCACCGTCGGCGCGGTGCTCGTGCGGTGACCCGATCGCGGCCGCCGTTGCAGCCCGCCGCGTCCCCCGCGAGAATCGGCGACCGTCAGCCCACGCCCGGCTCGCCCGGGCGCGCCGCACCACAGGGGGAATCACGTGAAGAGCATGTTCGCAGGCTTCAAGGAATTCATCATGCGAGGGAGCGTCGTCGATCTCGCCGTCGGCATCATCATCGGCAGCGCGTTCACCGCCGTCGTGACGGCGATGGTCGACAACATCCTCAACCCGATCATCGGCGCGATCTTCGGCAAGCCCGACCTGACCAACCTCTGGGACATCACGCTGCGCGGCGCGCACGGCGACATCGGCCCGTCGGTGCTGTCGGTCGGCGGCTTCCTCGACGCCGTCCTCAACTTCCTCATCGTCGCGGCCGCGCTGTACTTCGCCATCGTGATGCCGCTGAACAAGCTCGCCGAGCGCCGCGCCCGCGGCCAGGAGGTGGAGCCGGAGCCGCTGGCGCAGGACACGGTCCTGCTGCAGGAGATCCGCGACCTGCTCGCCGCGCAGTCCGGCCGCTCGCGGTACTGACCCGCGGTACCGACGCCGCCGGCCGAGCCCGTCGAGACCTGGTCCCCGGGGCCTGCCGACCGCGTCGTCAGGGCCGGCCCCAGTGCGGCGGCACGTCGCGCAGCAGGCGATCGTCGTTGTCGTCGTGACCGCCACGGTCGTCGGCGGTCTCGCCCGGCACCGTCTCCCGCTCCGTGCCCTGCCGGACCACACGGCGCCGCGCCCGCTTGCGCGGGGTCGGTTCACCCGTCGGGGTGCCGGACGCCGGACCGGCCGGTGCGGTGGAGTCGCTCACCCGACCATTGTCGGGCATCGCCCGCGGGTCCTGTCAGGCCTCGGGCCGTGCCTCGCCCTCGTCGCCGGCCGAGGTCCCGGCGTCCACCTCGTCCGACGTCACGTCGTCGGCGTCCACCCCGGCCTCGTCCTGGACCGCCGCGCCGTCCGCCGGGGCGGCATCGCCGTCCAGCGCGGTCGCGGCGTCCATCGGGGCGGTCTCGAGATCGTCGTTCCGCACCGGCGCCGCAGCCAGGTCCTCGACGGCGACCTCGACGACGTCGGGCGCGACGCCGAGGTCGACGGGCGGCTCGTCCTCGTCCGGGAGCACCGGCACGACGACCTCGCGCGGGGGCACGACGCCGCCTGCGGTGCCGATCCGCTCGTCACGCACGCGCTGCACGAGCCGGCGCACCCGGTCGGCCTCGCCGTCGGGGTCGAGAAACGCGGCGGCGGACCAGACCTGCGTCACGACCCAGCCCAGGCGCTCCAGCCGCTCGGCGAGCTGCCGGTCCCGCACGCGCACGGACGGCTCCGCGACGTAGGCGGCGTCGTCGGTCAGCACGGCGACGAGCAGCTCGCCCGGCAGGTCGGGGTGGCCCACGACCAGCGGGATGCGATCGCCGTCCGGGGCGCCGTAGTCGGTCTCGACGAGGTAGCCGAGCTTCCACAGCCGCTCGCCGAGGTCGACGAGCAGGCGGTCCGGCGCACGACCCACGTCGACGCCGTTCCCGAGCCGCACCTGGTCGGCGACGCCGGACCGGCGCTCGGCCAGCTCCAGCGTCTCGACGAGCAGCCGGGGGCCGGCGCTGCGGAGGCGCTCGGGGTCGAGCGCGTCGGCGGTGAAGCAGGACACGACGTGCAGCCGCTTGCGGGTGGCGCCCAGCGCGCCGACCAGCATGGCCTCTCCCCCGGCCTCGCCGAGCACGCCGAAGCGGTGCAGCACCCGGCCGTGCGGCGTCCGACCGAAGCCGACGGACAGCAGCACCGTGTCCCGCGAGAGCCCGGCCACGCCGGTGATGTCCGCGACGACGACCGGCTCGGGCCGCGAGCCCGAGAAGAACGGCGCCAGCGCGGGGTTGGCGCGGACCTCCGCGAGCAGCGCCTCGCGCACCCGGTCCGCGTGCGCGGCCGTCACCGTGACGATCGCGAACGTCTCCTCCGGGCGGGTCAGGGCGTGCTCGATCGACACCTCGACCACGCGGTCCACCTCGGCCTGCGTGCTCTCCACGCTCCCCGAGACCGGGTCCGGCATGCCGGTGCCCTCCACGACGTCGAGGTGCACCAGCGGCTCGGCGCGCGGCAGGGGCGCCGGGCGCAGCAGCCCCTCGTAGCCGTGCGCGGCGAGCAGGCGGGTCAGCTCCGGGTCGCGGCTGTGCTCGTGCGGCTGCAGCGTCACCGTGGGCAGCAGCGCGGACAGCTCGTGCACGCTGGTGCCGGACGCCGACCGCGGGTCGCCCACCACGACGACCTGCCGTCCGCGCGCGAGGGCGGGCACCACGACCTCCGTGGGCACGTGCTGCACCGCGTCGAGGATCACGACGTCGGCCGTGCGGTGCTCGGGGAGCAGGTGCGGCACCAGGGTGGGCGTCGCGACCAGCGCGGGGCGGAGGCGGCGCAGGATGTCGCCGTGCCGCTCCGCGAGGTCGCGCAGCGTCGTCAGCCGGCCCTCGATGAGCTCCGTGAAGAGGGCCTCCGCGGAGTCCCGGTCCTCGCGCATCGCGGTCCCGAGGTGCGCCCGTGCCGCCACGCGCACCGGCTGGGACAGCGCGGCGAGGTGCTCGCGGTCGAGGTCGCGGAAGCGGCGCGCGAGCGCGTCGAGCCCGACGCCGTCCTGCCCGGCGAGCACGGGGTCGCCGGCGAGCAGCTGCTCGAAGACGGACGACCACCAGGCGAGCTCCAGCTCCGCGGCGACGAGGTCGCCGGGCACGCGCCGGTCGGTGAGGTCGTCCACGAGGTCGCCCACGCCGGCGGTGCGCGCGGCACGCAGCAGGCTGGTGCGCTCGGGCAGCACGGCCAGCGAGTCGGCGTGGCTCGCCAGCCGCTGCAGGCGCTCCGCGAGGCCGTCCAGGTCGAGGTCCAGGAGGTGGCCGCCCAGGGTGGTCGGCGCCAGCACGGGCTCGAGCGCCTCGAGGTCGATGCGCACGGCCTCGTACGTGTCCTCGATGGACGCGAGCCCCTCGGGGAGGGTCGGCCAGCCGCCGCGCTGCGCGTGCTCGGCCCAGACGTCGCGCTGCTCCTGCACCTGCACCAGCGCCTCGTGCAGGTTCGGCACCCGCACGCCGGGGCGCACCATGTCCTTGGCGCGCTTGTGCAGCCGGCGGCGCGCGAACCAGCCCATCTCGATACCGTGCTCGGCCCGCCAGCGCCGCGACGCGGTCGCCTGCACGAGGTCGGCCGCCGTCCGCTCGAAGACCATCGGGTGGAACAGGTCGAGCGTGCTGCGCATCCCGCCGAGCATCGCGAGCTGCTCGCCCCAGCCGCGCACCGTCGTCGGCGTCGTCAGGCCCGTGACCTCGCCCGTGTACGCGAGCTGGCGGCGCAGCTGCGGCAGGGTCACGTCGCGCAGCCGCTCCACGCGCACCAGCGCCTGGCGGGCGTCGTCGTCGGTCATCAGGTGCGCCCCGTACCAGGGCGTCGACGCCGGTCGCAGGGTGAACGCGCCCAGGGCGGCGGCCCGCTCCAGCCCGGCGGCGACCTCGCGTCGTCGCTCCGGCGTCAGCGCGAGCACCGACTCCGAGGCGAGCCGCACGGTGGTCGACGGCGCGGGCCGCTCGGCGGTCAGGCGCGCGAGCGCCTGCAGCGCGTCGTACGCGGACACCTGCCACGGCGAGCGCGGCTGGTGCAGCGCCTCGATGTACCCCGTGAGCTGGGAGCGCGTGCCGATCAGGGCGTCGCGCACGCGCGCGGTGCCGTCCACGTCGACCTGCTCCGGCTCGCTCGCCATCGCGGACAGCAGCCGTCGGGTCACGTCCTCGCGCCACGTGGGGTGCGGCGGCACGTCGAGCAGCAGGCTCTCCAGCCCGAGGGACTCCAGCCGCAGCGCGAGCCGGTCGGCGGCACGCCGGTGGCCGGTCACGTAGAGCACGGAGCGGCCCGCGGCGGTCGCCTCGCCGACGACGGCGGCGAGGGTGCCCGCGACGTCCGAGCCGACGGGGGCGTCGACGAACAGGTGCCCGCCCGTGGCCAGCGCGTCCAGCACGGAGCGCTGCTGCGGGTCGAGGTCGCCCACGCCCCGCTCGCGCGTCGGGTCCGCGTCGCCCCGGCGCAGGGCCGGCAGCTCCAGCGAGGCCAGCCGCTGCGCCGCGTCGTCCACCCCGGCGAGCGCCGCCACCACCTCGTGCCGGTGCAGCGACGGCGCGAGCTGGTCGAGGTCGTCGACGAGCGCCTGGCCGGGGTGCACGAACGTGCCGACGAGCACGCGGCGGTCGAGCTGGAAGTCGTCCAGGACGGCCTCGCCCAGCGCCGCCACCCGCGCCAGCACGTCCGTCGGGTCGAAGCCGGCGAGCGTGAACGTCGCCTTGGCGAGCGCCGCCGGGTCGAGCAGCGCCCCGTGCGCACGCAGCGTGCGCGCCACCACGGGGTTGATCTCGACCGTCGGCTCCAGCGTGAGGTCGTAGTCGGCACCGCCGTCCCCGCGCGGGGTGAGCGTCACCGGTCGCAGCACGACCGGCGCGTGCACCACGCGGCCGGCGGGCGTCGCGGCGTCGGGGTCCGACGGCGTCGCGCGCGGCGCGGCGACCGGCTCGCGTGCCGCCATCGACACGACGGGGATCGACGTCGTCAGCGCGGGCCCCTCGGCGTCCTGGTCCTCCGGGGCCACGGGGCCTTCGGCAGCCCCGGTGACCGGGGCGCCGTCCTGGTCGCTCGCGGGTGCTGCGCCCGGCTCCGCCCCGTCTCCGTCGCCACGGTCGGCGTCGTCGGCCGGGTCGCCGTCCGCAGGGGCGGCCGTCGTCGTGCCCGACGACGCGACCCGCGCGAGCGCCGCGACGTCGTGCCGCTGCGGCCCGCCGCCTCCGAACGGGACCTCCGGCCCGTCGTCGTGCTCGGTCCAGGTGGCGACGCCGATCGCGAGGTAGGTGGGCGCGACGCCGTACCGGGACGCGTGCTCGGCTGCGCGGGCCGCCACCGCCCGCGCCCGACGCCGCGCGGCGGGCAGCGCCTCGCCCTCGCGCACCAGGTTCGACAGGCGGGTCGGGCGCCCCGCGAACAGCCCGGCGACCCCGTTCGGGTGCGCCTTCGAGAGGTCGACGATCGCCTCGCCGAGCAGGCCCACGTCGGACAGGGACGAGCCGCCCACCATCTCCACCAGGGAGGCGCGCCAGCGGCGCGTCGCGGCCTCGACGGAGGCCGCCGCCGCGGACGACGCGCTCTCGCGGCGGCCGTCGGCACCGGACGGGCCCGGCGGTCGCGGGGACCGGCTGCCGGCGGCGTCGCGCGCGGAGGCGTCGTCGGGGTGGTCGGGTCCCGCCGCCGGGCCGCCGTCCGCGCCCGTCCGCGGGGACGGGTCCGGCGCGGCGGGTGCCCCGGCAGAGGGGTCGACCGCGGTCGTGGCGGTGGATCGTCGGGCGGCTCTCACGCCAGCACGGTAGAACGGGCTGCCGCCGCGCCGGTGTCGGCGCGCCGAGGAACCGCCGGAGCACACGCTCCCGGGCACCCGCGAGGGGTGCGAAGGACGGGAGCGTGTTGACGCCCCCTCGGCGGGGGGTCCGAAGGGGCGTCGGGCCGGGCTCGGCCCGGCAAGGGACAGCGCGCACCGCGCAGGGGGCGGGCGATGCGCGCTGTCACCGAGAGTGTGCCGCCCAGCAGGGACGACGTCAATAAGGGACGGGGGCGAACCTTGCAACCCGTCTGAGGAAAATCAGAGGAGGGGCGCCTGCCCGGGGCACCTAGGCTGGGCGCCCGTGAGAAGAATGGTCGAGGCGGTGGCCCCCGCACGCATGGGCACCGGGTTCCGGTGGCTGATGTCGGCGTCGTGGGTGAGCAACATCGGCGACGGCGTCGCCCTTGCCGCGGGACCGCTCCTCGTCGCCTCGCAGACGAGCTCCGCCATGCTCGTCGCGCTCGCCGCGATGCTGCAGCGCCTGCCGTGGCTCGTGTTCGGCCTGTGGGCCGGCGTGCTCGCCGACCGCCTCGACCGGCGCCGCCTCGTCATCGTCGCCAACCTGCTGCGCGCCGTCGTCGTCGCCGCGCTCTGCGCGGTGATCGTGACCGGGCACGTCAACATCGGCGTCGTCCTGGCGGCCATGCTGCTCATGGGCGTGGCCGAGGTCTTCGCCGACACCACGTCCCAGACCCTGCTGCCCATGCTCGTGCGGCCCGCCGACCTCGGCACCGGCAACGCGCGCCTGCAGGCCGGGTTCCTCACCGCGAACCAGCTCGTCGGGCCGCCGCTCGGCGCCGCGCTCTTCGCCGCAGGGGCCGCGTGGCCGTTCGCCGCGCAGGTGCTGACCGTGCTGCTCGCCGTCCTGCTCGTGAGCAAGGTCGTCCTCACGCCCGTACCCCCGGCCGACGGCGCCGACCCGGCCACGCCCCGCAAGGTGCGCCACGACATCGCCGAGGGGCTGCGCTGGATCTGGACCAACCCGCCCGTACGCACCCTCGCGCTGGTGATCCTCGTCTTCAACGCCACGTGGGCGGCACCGTGGGGCATCCTCGTGAAGTACTCGCTGGACTACCTGCACATGGGCCCCGTCGGGTACGGACTGCTCACCACGGCCGCCGCCGTCGGCGGGCTGATCGGCACGTTCTCGTACGGCTCGCTCGAGCGGCGGTGGTCGTTGTCCGCCCTCATGAAGGTGTGCCTGACGCTCGAGGTGCTCTTCCACCTCGCCCTCGCCCTCGCGACGACCGGCTGGGCCGCGATGGCGATCCTGTTCGTCTTCGGCGCGTACTCGTTCGTGTGGGGCACCGTGTCCAACACGGTGCGGCAGCGCGCCACGCCCACCCGCTTCCAGGGCCGCGTCGGCTCGGTCTACATGATGTGCGTGTTCGGCGGCATCGTCGTGGGCAACGCGATCGGCGGCGTGCTCGCCGAGCACTGGGGCCTCACCGCGCCCATGTGGTTCGGGTTCGTCGGCGCCGGCCTCACGCTCGTGCTCGTGTGGCGACAGCTCGCGCACATCGCCCACGCCCAGGCCGACTGACGCGAGGTAGTACCGGGCCCCACGAGGTAGTACGTGTCCCCGCGAGGTAGTACCGGGCCCCACGAGGTAGTACGTGTCCCCGCGAGGTAGTAGCGCGACGCGCGAGGTAGTAGGTGCTACTCCCCCGTCGAGCCGTCCGCCAGCTCCCGCACGACGTCGAGGTGCCCGGCGTGCCGGGCGTACTCCTGCAGCACGTGGAAGCAGATCCACAGGAGCGTCGGCACCTCGTCGTCCGCCGCGAACCGCCCGCCGACGGCCGCCCGTGCGGCGAGGTCGTGGCCCGCCAGGATCTCGCGCGTCCGCGCGCCGCCCGCGTGCAGGTCGGCGACCAGCTCGTCGCGGCTCACGTCGTCGGGCACGTGCCAGGGGCTCTCCGGGGCGTCGTCGACGTTGTCGCCCCACGGGTGCGCGACCTGCTCGGCCAGGAACCCCCAGACGAACCAGCGCCGCTCCATGTGCACCAGGTGAGTCAGCAGCTCCAGCGGGGTCCAGCCCGACGGCAGCCGGCTCTCGCGCAGCTGCGCCTCGGTCAACCCGTCGAGCTTCCGGACCACCACCGCGCGGTAGTGGTCGAGGTAGGCGGCGAACTGCTCCGCCGGGTCGGCTGAGTCCAGGCGCGGTTCGACGTCAGGGGAGGTCACGACGTCAGCGTACGTC
>NZ_JBHXAW010000135.1:0-11109 GCF_042726645.1 Isoptericola sp. NPDC060257 | reverse complement strand
GATCCTCATTCCGCCCGAATGAGGATCAAGTCAGCACGCTCGTTGCCGAGCCGGGGAGTTCGTAGACTGGGGGACCGTGACCACCCCCGAGGCGCCCGCCGGTGCCTACCTCGACCACGCCGCCACGACCCCCATGTCGCGGGCGGCGCTCGAGGCGTACGTGGCGGAGGCCGGCCGGACCGGCAACGCGAGCTCGCTGCACTCCGCGGGGCGCGCGGCGCGACGGGCCGTCGAGGAGTCGCGCGAGTCCGTCGCCGCGTCGCTGGGCTCGCGGCCCAGCGAGGTGATCTTCACCGGCGGGGGCACCGAGTCCGACAACCTCGCCATCAAGGGGATCTTCTGGGGCCGGCGCCGCACGGACCCGCGCCGCACCCGCGTGCTGGTGTCCGCCGTCGAGCACCACGCGGTGCTCGACCCGGCGTTCTGGCTCGCGGGGCACGCGGGCGCGGAGATCGTGCTGCTCCCCGTGGACGGCGACGGCCGGCTCGACCTCGCGGCCCTGCGCGCCGAGCTGACGGAGCACGGCGACGAGGTCGCGCTCGTCTCGGTGATGTGGGCCAACAACGAGGTGGGCACGCTGCAGCCGGTGCGCGACGTCGTGCGGCTCGCGCACCAACACGGCGTCCCCGTGCACACCGACGCGGTGCAGGCCGTGGGCCAGGTCGAGGTCGACTTCGCGGCCTCGGGCGTCGACGCGATGACGGTGACGGCGCACAAGCTCGGCGGGCCGATCGGCGTGGGCGCGCTGCTCGCCCGCCGCGACCTGCCGCTCGAGGCGGTGCTGCACGGCGGCGGCCAGGAGCGCGGGGTGCGCTCCGGCACGCTCGACGTGCCCGCGATCCGGTCGTTCGCCGTCGCGCTCGCGGAGACCGTCGCCGCCCGGCCCGAGCGCGCGGCGGCCCTCGGCGCCCTGCGCGACCGGCTCGTCGCGGGCGTGCGCGCCGTCGACCCGGAGGCGGTGCTGCGCGGCCCCGACCCGGCGTCGGGCCCGACCGCCGGCGACGGCGCCGCCGCGCGGCTCCCGGCCAACGCGCACTTCACGTTCCCCGGAGCCGAGGGCGACTCGCTGCTCTACCTGCTGGACTCCGCGGGCGTGCAGGCCTCCACCGGGTCGGCGTGCCAGGCGGGCGTGCCGCAGCCGTCGCACGTGCTGCTCGCGATGGGCGTGCCGGAGCTCGACGCCCGCGGCGCGCTGCGCTTCTCGCTCGGCGCGACGTCGACCGCCGAGGACGTCGACCGCCTCGTCGCCGCGCTGCCCCAGGTGGTCGAGCGGGCCCGCGCGGCGGGCCTCGTGTCCGCGCCGGCCGGGGCGGGGGGCACGGCATGAGGGTGCTGGCCGCCATGTCGGGCGGCGTGGACTCGGCCGTCGCCGCGGCCCTCGCCGTGGAGGCGGGGCACGACGTGGTCGGCGTGCACATGGCGCTGAGCCGCAACCGCGACCAGTTCCGCACGGGTTCGCGCGGCTGCTGCTCCATCGAGGACGCGGGCGACGCGCGCCGCGCCGCGGACGTGCTCGGCATCCCGTACTACGTCTGGGACCTCTCGGAAACGTTCGAGCAGACCGTCGTCGCCGACTTCCTGCGAGAGTACTCGGCCGGTCGCACCCCGAACCCGTGCGTGCGCTGCAACGAGCACATCAAGTTCGAGGCGCTCCTCGACAAGGCCACGGCCCTCGGGTTCGACGCCGTCGCCACCGGCCACTACGCGCGGGTCGTGACGCGCGAGGCCCCCGACGGCACCGTGACCCGCGAGCTGCACCGGTCGCCGAACGACGAGAAGGACCAGTCCTACGTGCTGGCCGTGATGGGGCCGGACCGGCTGGCGCGCGCGATGTTCCCGCTCGGCGGCTTCGCCTCCAAGGCCGAGGTGCGCGCGGAGGCCGAGCGGCGCGGCCTGTCCGTGAGCGCCAAGCCGGACTCCTACGACATCTGCTTCGTGGCCGACGGCGACACCCGCGGCTTCCTGCGCGACCGGCTCGGCTCCCGCCCGGGGGAGGTCGTCGACACCGACGGCGCCGTCGTCGGCGAGCACGACGGCGCGTACGCGTTCACGGTCGGCCAGCGCAAGGGCCTGGGCCTCGGCCGTCCCGCCGCCGACGGGCGCGCGCGGTACGTGGTGGACGTGCAGACGTCGACCAACACCGTCGTGGTCGGGCCGGCCGAGCTGCTCAGCGTGGACCGGATCGGCGCCGGGAAGGCCGTCTGGCTCGCCCCTCCGCCCGCCGCCTGGGTCGACGACGTCGAGGTGCAGGTCCGCGCCCACGGCGCGCCGGTGCCCGCGCGGGTGCGCGCGACGACCGGCACGCCGGGGCAGGACGGGGCCGTGGCCGACGACGGCGTACCCGGCATGGAGCTGCACCTCACCGGCACCCCGCTGCGCGGCGTCGCCGCCGGCCAGTCGGTGGTCGTCTACCGCGGCACGCAGGTGCTCGGCCAGGCGACGGTGGCCGACGCCTGGCGCGGGCGGGGCGGCTAGGCGGCCCCGGCGACCACCGGGACCGCGTCCCGCCCGTACGCCTCGAGGAGCCGCAGCCAGACCTCGCTGACGGTCGGGTACGCGGGGACGGCGTGCCACAACCGGTCGAGCGGCACCTCGCCGGCGACGGCGACCGTCGCGGCGTGCAGCAGCTCGCCGACGTCGGGGCCCACGGCGGTGAAGCCGACGAGCACCTGCCGGTCCTCGTCGACGACCATGGCGGCCCGTCCCGTGTAGCCGTCGGCGTGCAGGGCGGCGCCGGCGACGGACCCGAGGTCGTGCTCGACGGTGCGGACGCGGAGTCCCGCCGCCGCCGCGGAGGCGGAGGTGTGCCCGACGGTCGCGACCTCCGGGTCGGTGAAGACGACCTGCGGCACGGCCCGCAGGTCGGCCGTGGCGGCATGCCGGCCCCAGGGGGACAGGTCGACCGCGGCGCCGCGGGCCCGGGCGACGATCGTGTCGCCCACGGCCCGGGCCTGGTACTTGCCCTGGTGGGTCAGCAGCGCGCGGCGGTTGACGTCGCCGGCGGCGTAGAGCCACCCGTCGCCCACCGGGGCGCCGTCGGGGCCGAGGACGCGCAGGGAGTCGTCCACGCGCAGCCAGTCGCCGGGGGCGAGCCCGAACCGGTCCAGGCCGAGGTCGTCGGTGCGCGGCCGACGGCCCGTCGCGACCAGCACCTCGTCGGCCTCGACGGCGGAGCCGTCGGCGAGGACGAGGCGCACGACCCCCTGAGCGTCGCGGTGGGCGCGCACGGGCTCGGTCCGGAGGTGCTGCACGACGCCCGCCGCCTTCAGCGACCGGGCCACGAGGTCGCTCGCGAACGGCTCCACGGCGGGCAGCAGCCCGTCCCGGGCCACGAGGGTGACCTGTGCCCCGAGGGCCGCGTACGCCGTCGCCATCTCGGCGCCGACGACGCCGCCGCCGACGATCGCGAGCCGCGCGGGCACGGCCGGCGCCGCGGCGGCCTCCCTGCTGGTCCACGGGGCGACGTCGGCCAGCCCGGGGATCGCCGGCAGCCGGGCGCTGCTGCCCGTGGCGACCACCACCGCGTGCCGCGCCTCGAGGGTGGCCGCCGACCCGTCGGCGCCGGTCACCTCGACCGTGCGGGCGCCTGCGATCCGCCCGGTCCCGCGGACGAGGGCGATGCCGGCCCGCTCCAGCCAGGCGACCTGTCCGCCGTCGTCCCAGCGGGCGGCGAACTCGTCGCGGCGCCGCAGCACGGCCGCCGGGTCGAGCTCGCCGGTCACGGCGGCGCGCGCCCCGGGCAGGCTCCGGGCGGCGCGCAGCGCGGCGGCGTCCCGCAGGAGAGCCTTGGTCGGCATGCAGGCCCAGTAGGAGCACTCCCCGCCGACGAGCTCGCGCTCCACGACGGCGGCCGTGAGGCCGCCCTGCACCACGCGGTCGGCGACGTTCTCCCCGACCGGTCCGGCACCGACGACGACGACGTCGTAGACGGCCGCGGTCATCGTGCGGCCCTCGCGACGCGGTGCAGCCGCAGCGCCGAGACGAGGAAGAAGATGCCGCCGAGGGTCGCGTACCCGGCGAGCGAGGTCAGCGCCGCGTCCGGGCCGCCCGCCATCATGACGAACCCGCCGCCGGCGAGCACGGAGATGCCGCCGCTGAGGATCATGGCCCACTGGCCCCCGAGCCGGTAGCGGCGGACGGCGACGACCAGCTGCACGATCCCGGCGGTGATCGCCCAGGCGCCCCAGACGCGCAGCACGGCGGGGATGCCGGAGGTGACGGCGAGGCCGAGGGCGGCGGCGGTCAGCAGGCTGAGGGCGACGTTCACCCGGAGGCCGACGGCGGGGCGCGCGGCATTCGAGGCCCGCAGGTCCACGACCGCCGCGGCGACGTCGAACAGCGGGTACAGCACGAGCAGCGCCGTGGTCACCGGGCCGATGCTCGACGCGGTGACGACAAGCAGCACCGCCCAGACGACGGCGAAGCCGAACCGGACGAGGTAGAGGTTCCGCAGTGCGGTGGCAGGAGTGGCGGCGGTGGCGGTGGGGGGTTCCACGGTGGTGGTCATGGCTCATTCCTTCGAGAGGGACGGAGGTAGACTGACTAGTCACTCTACTGAGCTGGACCGTACACAGGGCCGGACGTCGAGCGCAAGGGGAAGGCCGGTGGCCGGGCAAGGAGGACACGTATGATCGCGACCGTGCAGGGGTCCGTACGAGAGCGCCTGGTCGAGGCGGCGAACGAGTTGTTCTACGCGCACGGGCTGCGGGCCGTGAGCGTCGACAAGGTCATCGACCGCGCCGGGACCACGAAGGTGACCTTCTACCGGCACTTCAAGAGCAAGGACGACCTGGTGGTCGCCTATCTCGAGCACCGGGCGGCGCTCGAGCGCGAGGGGGTGGACGCCGCGATCGAGCAGGGGCGCGGCGACGTCGACGCCACCCTGCGCCTGCTCGCGGACGGCACCGGGGCCGTCGCGTGCAGCCCCGGGTTCCGCGGCTGCCCGTTCATCAACGCCGCCGCGGAGTACCCGGACGCCGCCAGCCCCGTCCGCCGGGCTGTCGACACCCACCGTCGGTGGTGGGAGGACGCCTTCGCGCGACTGGTCGCCCCGCTCGCCCCGGCCGACCCCGCCGCCGTCGCCGAGGACCTCATGCTCCTGCGCGACGGTGTCATGGTCGCGGGCTACCTCGGGGACCCCGCCCGGGTCGCCGACTCGTTCCTGCGCGGCTGCCGCGCCGTCGTGCGCCCCTGACCGCCCGGCCGGCCGTGGCGGGCTCAGCCCCGCGCGAGCCGCTGCCGGTGGGCCTCGTACAGCACGATCGACGCGGCGTTCGAGGCGTTGAGCGAGCTCGCCGACCCGGCCATGGGGATCGCCACGGTGACGTCGGCGGCCTCGCGCCACCCCCTCGACAGCCCGGCGGTCTCGTTGCCGACGGCGAGCAGCACCGGGCCCGTGAGGTCGACGTCGGCGGGCGCGGCGTCGCCGTCCTCGTCGGTCGCGACGACGGTCACCGGGCGCCCGGCGGCACGGTGCGCGGCCAGCCAGTCCATGACCTCGCCGTGCGAGGCCGCCCGGACGACGGGCAGCGCGAAGAGGGAGCCGGTGGTCGCGCGCACGGCCTTCGGGTCGTAGGGGTCGGCGGCGTGCCCCGTGACGACGAGGCCGTCGGCGCCGAACGCGTCGGCGGACCGCACGACCGCGCCGACGTTGCCCGGCTGGGTGGGGCGGTCGAAGACGACGCCCAGGAACGACGGCCCCACCGGGACCCGCGCCAGGTCGTCGGCGGGCATCGCGACCACGGCCAGCAGCTCGCTGGCGCCCTCGTCCTTCTCGGCGAGCTCGGCGAGCAGGTCGGGGGACATCGCGATCGTCTCGGCGCCCGTGGCCTGCAGCATCTCCTGGGCCCACGACGACAGCCGGCGGTCGGTCTCGTGCAGCAGCGTGCGCACCTGCCAGCCGTGCTCGACCGCCATCGTGATCGGGCGCACGCCCTGCACCAGGAACTCCCCGGCGCGACCTCGCTTGGTGCGGTTCGTGAGCAGCGTCTGCAGCTGCTGGAAACGGGCGTTGCGCACGGTGATCCGCATGGGCGCAGTCTCCCACGGCGGCGGTGGCGCTCAGCGACGCAGTTCGTGCTCCCACCACACCTGGTCGCGCATGACCCAGTGCTCGGCCTCGAGCCCGTCCGCGACGCGCACCAGGTGCATCTCGCGCACGGTGAAGCGCCGGTGCGAGGGCGCGACGCCGAGGAAGAACCCCGCGTGCAGGGCGCTGAACGCGACGTGCAGCGACACCAGGTCGCCCTCGGTGACGGCGTGCAGCACCTCGACTCGCTGCTCGTCGAACGCGTCGTGGAACCAGTGCATGGTGGCGACGAGCGCGTCGGGGCCGCCGGCGCAGCCCGGCAGCACGTCGTGGTTGCGGAACCCGGGCGCGAGCTGGCGCCGCAGCACCGCCTCCGCGCCCGACGGCATGGCGTTGGCGTGCACACGCATCGCGACCGCCCGCGGGGTGGACAGCACGGTCGACGACCCGCCCGAGGGGTGCGCGAGCGGTGACGTGGGGGCCCGGCCCGCGGATGCCGCGGGCGCCTGGTCGAGGATGACGGACATCGGGACTCCTTCGTCGGACCGTTACCGTGCTCCTACCCTTCGAGAGCGGCGACCGGCCGTGCCATGACGGGGTGGGAGAGGTGACATCGGGTGACATCGGGCGACAGCGTGGCGGACGTCGTGGGCGAGCGGCCGGCCGGAGCGGGGGCGGACGCGTGACGGCGGTCTCCGGGCACGGCCCGTGGCCCGGCGGCGCGCGCGACGAGCTCGTGGCGCAGCAGACCGTGCTGGACGACCTGGCGTCCCTGCCGACCGGCGTCGACCCGGTCCCGTTCCTCGCCCAGCTCACCGGTCGCGGGCCGGGGGCCGACGCCGTCGGCCGGACGGCGGCGCTGCTGGCGGAGATGCCGGTCGAGCTGGGCCCGCACGGCTGGAAGCTGACCGACCACCCCGGCGCCGACCTGCGCCGCGCGGAGTCGCTGCTTCGCGAGGACCTGTCCGCGCTGGCGGTGGCGGCCGTGGGGCACGACGGCCCGCTCGCCGTCGAGCTCACCGGCCCGTGGACCCTCGCCGCCCAGCTGTGGTCGGCGCGCGGCGACCGCGTCCTGGCCGACGCCGGCGCGCGCCGCGACCTGTCGCTCGCGCTGGCCGAGGCGGTCCGGCGGCACCTGGCGGACGTGCGCGCCCAGGTCCCCGGCGCGACGCCGGTCGTGCAGCTCACCGAGCCCCTGCTGGGCCAGGTGCACGCGGGCGTGCTGCCCAGCTTCTCCGGCTACTCCCGCCTGCGGGCGGTGCCCGGGCCGGACGTCGTCGAGGGGCTGCGGCCCGTCGTCGACGCCGCGCACGAGGCCGGTGCCCGCGTCGTCGTGCACCTCGGCGCGACCTGGGTGGGCGTGCCGCCCGTGGCGCTCGCCGGGGCGGACGCCGTCGGGCTGGACCTCGCCGACGTCGGCGGCGCAGGGGAGGCGGCGGGCTGGAACGAGCGCGCCTGGGAGCTGCTCGCCCGCGCGACCGAGCGGGGCATGGGCCTGTGGGCCGGGCTGCCGCCCGCCACGGTCTCGCAGTGCTCCGGGCCGCAGCTCGGCGAGCTCGTCCGCCTGGTCGCCGAGCCGTGGCGCCGGATCGGGCTGCCCGCGGCCGGGCTGGCCGACGTGACGCTCCTCGCCGCGCCGCGACGGAGCCTCGCCGACGTCGACACCCGTCGCGCGGAGCTGGCGAACCTCGGGCGGGTGGCGGAGGCGCTCGCGGAGCGGGCCGCCGCCTGACCGTGCCGGACCGGAGCTGCGCTGACCCGGCCTGAGCGGGACCGAACCGGGACGGTCGTGGGACCGATCCGCGAAGATCTCACCGAGGCGCGGCGCGTGCTCCCGGAGCGCCCCCGTGACTGCGTAGGCTGAACCCCGGCGTCGGCCCGCAGGGGGCACGGTGCCCGCACCCGACCCCGACCCGCGAAGGACGCCCGTGACCAGCCTCCGAGCCGTGCTGTTCGACCTCGACGGCGTGCTCACCCCGACCGCCGAGGTGCACATGCGGGCGTGGGAACGCCTGTTCGCGCCCTACTGCGAGGCCCGCGGCCTCGCGCCGTACACGTCCGCGGACTACTTCGCGCACATCGACGGCAAGCCGCGGTACGACGGCGTGGCGACGTTCCTCGCCTCGCGCGGCGTCGAGCTGCCGCGCGGCACCGCCGACGACGCGCCCGGGGAGGACACCGTGTGCGCGCTCGGCAACCGCAAGGACGCGATCGTCAACCGGATGTTCGACGAGGAGGGCATCGCCCCCTACCCGGGCTCGGTGCGTTTCCTCGACGCCGTGACGGCCGTGGGCGCGCAGGTCGCCGTCGTCTCGTCGTCGCGCAACACGCCCGCCGTGCTCGCCGCGGCCGGGCTCACCGAGCGGTTCGAGGTCGTCGTGGACGGCAACGTCGCGGCGCGCGAGCACCTGCCGGGCAAGCCCGCGCCGGACACGTACCTCCGCGCCGCCGAGCTGCTCGGCGTCCCGGCCGCCGAGGCGGTCGTCGTGGAGGACGCCCTGTCCGGCGTGCAGGCCGGCGCGGCCGGGCCCTTCGGCCTGGTGCTCGGCGTCGACCGCGGCGTCGGGGCGCAGGCGCTCGCCGCGCACGGCGCCGACCGCGTCGTCGCCGACCTGGGCGAGCTGGACGCGTCGATCCTGGACGAGCCCGCCGACCGGCAGGAGGGTCGGGCATGATCCGCCGCACCGCCGACGAGCAGCGGTCCGTGGACCGCCTGCGCTTCCCCGCCGAGCCGTGGCGCCTGGTGGAGGCCGAGTTCTCCGCGGAGGACCTCGGGGTCACCGAGTCCCTCTTCGCGGTGGGGAACGGCTACCTCGGGATGCGCGGCAACGTCGAGGAGGGACGCGAGTCCCACTCGCACGGCACGTTCGTCAACGGCTTCCACGAGACGTGGCCCATCCGGCACGCCGAGGAGGCGTACGGCTTCGCCAAGGTCGGCCAGACCATCGTCAACGCCCCGGACACCAAGGTGATCCGGCTGTACGTGGACGACGAGCCGCTGCTGCTGCCGGTGGCCGACCTCATCGACTACGAGCGTGCGCTCGACCTGCGCGACGGCGTCCTGCGCCGCGAGATCCTGTGGCGCACGCCGTCGGGCAAGCGGGTCAAGGTGGCCTCGGAGCGCATGGTGTCGTTCGTCGAGCGGCACCTGGGCGTCATGACGTTCGAGGTCACGCTGCTCGACGCCGACGGGCCGGTGGCGATCTCGTCGCAGATCCTCAACCGGCAGGACGGGCAGGACGAGTACCACGTGCCCGCCGCGTCGCTGGGGGAGGGCTTCGACCCCCGCAAGGCGGAGGCGTTCGCCGGCCGGGTGCTGCAGCCGCAGACCCGGTGGGGCGACGACGAGCGGCTCGTGCTGTCGTACCGCTGCACCAACTCGGGCATGACGCTCGCCGTCGCGGCCGACCACCGCCTGGAGACCGTGGACGAGTGGGACGTGCGCACGCAGGTCGACGACGACCTCGCCAAGCACGTGTTCCGCGTCGACGCGAAGGCGGGGCACACCATCCGCCTCACCAAGGTGGTCACGTACCACACGTCCCGCGGCGTCCCCACGCGCGAGCTCGTCGACCGGTGCCGCCGCACCCTGGACCGGGTGCGCGCCGGCGGCATCGAGGAGCAGTTCACGCACCAGCGCACCTGGCTGGACGACTACTGGGCCCGGTCGGACGTCGAGATCGAGGGGCGCCCGGAGATCCAGCAGGCGGTGCGCTGGAACCTGTTCCAGCTCGCCCAGGCGACCGCGCGGGCCGAGGGCTCCGGCGTCCCCGCCAAGGGCCTGACCGGCAGCGGCTACTCGGGCCACTACTTCTGGGACACAGAGATCTACGTGCTCCCGTTCCTCACGTACACGAGCCCGCGGTACGCCCGCAACGCCCTGCGGTTCCGCTACCAGATGCTCGACGCCGCGCGGCGCCGCGCCAAGGAGCTGTCGCAGAAGGGCGCCCTGTTCCCGTGGCGCACCATCAACGGCGAGGAGGCGTCCGCCTACTACGCGGCGGGCACCGCGCAGTACCACATCGACGCGGACATCAGCTTCGCCCTGGTGCAGTACGTGCGCGCCACGGGCGACACGGACTTCCTGCGCCGCGAGGCGGTGGACGTGCTCGTCGAGACGGCGCGCATGTGGGAGGACCTCGGCTTCTGGCGCGCCAACGGCGACGACAACTTCCACATCCACGGGGTGACCGGCCCCGACGAGTACACGACCGTGGTGAACGACAACCTGTTCACCAACGTCATGGCGCGGTTCAACCTGCGGGCCGCGGCGTTCGTCGTGGAGGCGATGCGCGAGGACTTCCCGGAGGACTACGCGCGCCTCGCGGACCGCCTGTCCCTGGGCGTGCACGAGACCACCGAGTGGACCCGGGCCGCCGACCACATGTCGATCCCGTACGCGGAGAGCATCGGCATCCACCCGCAGGACTCCCACTTCCTCGAGCGGGAGATCTGGGACCTGGCCGCGACGCCGGTGACCAAGCGCCCGCTGCTGCTGCACTACCACCCGCTGGTGATCTACCGGTACCAGGTGCTCAAGCAGGCGGACGTGGTGCTGGCGCTGTTCCTGCAGGGGCAGCACTTCTCGGCCGAGCAGAAGCTGGCCGACTTCGAGTACTACGACCCGCTGACCACCGGCGACTCGACGCTGTCCGGCGTCGTGCAGTCGATCGTCGCGGCCGAGGTCGGGTACCACGAGCTCGCGCTCGAGTACTTCGTGTCCTCGCTGCTCGTGGACCTGGCGAACCTGCACGACAACGCGGCCGACGGCGTCCACGTGGCGTCGGCGGGCGGCACCTGGTCGGCGCTCGCGTTCGGCTTCGGCGGCATGCGGGACCACGACGGCGTGCTGTCGTTCGACCCGCGCCTCCCGCAGGGCTGGGAGGCCCTGACCTTCCGCGTGCAGTGGCAGGGGTCGCGCCTGCGCGTCACGGTGCGGACGGACGAGCTCGAGCTCGTCGCCGAGACCGGCGAGGGCGCGAAGGTCTTCGTGCGGGGCGAGCAGGTGGCGGTCACCGCGGACGAGCCGGTCGTCGTCGCCCTCGACGGACAGGGCCCGGTGCGGCCGGGGCGTCCCAGCC
>NZ_JBHXAW010000134.1:0-11156 GCF_042726645.1 Isoptericola sp. NPDC060257 | reverse complement strand
GGCCCGTGGCTCTGGGGCGCTGCGGGCCGGGCCGTTCATGCGCGACGTGTCGGGGCACCCGTCACAGACCGCCGAAGATGACCTCCCACAGGCTCTTCACCCGGATGGTGGTGGTCGTCGTGGCGGCCTCGGTGGCGTCGTCGCCGGAGTAGCGCAGCTCCACCTCGACGGTGCCGGGCTTGAACGGCCCCGCCCACAGGCGCGCGTCGCCCTTCTTGTTCAGCGTGGCGGTGTCGACCTTCTTGCCGTCGACCGTCGCGGTGACCTTGCCGGTGGGCGTGCCGTCCGGCGTCTCGACCGACACCGCGAGGCGCACCGGCTGGAACCAGGCGACGGCGGACTTCGGCGCGTCGACCGTGAGGGTCGGCGTGGCCTTGGCCGGCTCGGCCACCTCGATCGGCACGGTGACCTCGGTGCCGGTCGCCGCGCCGGACAGGGTGAGCGTCGCGGCGCCGGACGGGGCGTCGGCGGGCAGCTCGACGGCGACCGACGCGGTGCCGATCGTGTCGTACGGCTCGGTGCCCGCGGTGCTGTCCACGGCGGCGGTGCCGAGCACCTGGTCACCGAGGGACACCGTGAGCTCCGGGTCGGTGACGTCGCCGGGCGCCGACATCGACCAGGAGGAGACGTCGAACGCGACGGTCGCACCGGGCTCGTACGCCTCGGGGGCGTTGGCCGGGAACGAGACGCCGACGGCGCGCTGGCCCGGGTCGACGGCGAGCGGCTCGCCGGCGGCGTGCGTCGCCATGTAGTCGACGAACGCCGCGAGGTCGGCCTTGCCCGTGTCGCGGGCGTTGGCGCCGTCCGCGAAGGCGCGGAAGTTGTCGCCGCCCGACGCGAGGAACGAGTTCACCGTGACGGAGTACGACGCCGCCGGGTCGATCGGCTCGCCGTCCAGCCACATGCCGGTGATGCGGTCGCCCTCGGGCCGGTTCGCGTCGAAGGTGGAGGTGAAGCCCTCGGAGACGCCGAGCCGCAGGAACGGCCGCGACGGCACGTTGCCGTCCTTGTCGCGCTGCCACTGCTGCTCGAGGACCGTCTTGATCTGCTCGCCCGTGAGGTCCATGTTCACGAGCGTGTTGGCGAACGGCTGCACCGCCGCCGCCTGCTTGTACGTGAGCGTGCGCGGGAAGGCGTCCGTGCCGCTGCCGACCATGTCGTCCCGCAGGCCGCCCGGGTTCATGAACGCGATCTGCGCCGCGCCCGACTCGGGGGCCTCCGTGGCCCAGCGCTGCACCTCGGCGACGAGGTTGCCCAGCGTGGACTCCCCGCCGCGGTTCTCCGCGCCGGAGGACAGCTTGGCGCGGTTGAACGCCCCGCCGATCTGGCCCAGCGGCTCGGCGCCGAGCACGTCGGCCTCCGCGACGGCGTCCGACACGATCGACGTGACGGCCGGGTCGGCCGGGTACTGGCCCGCCAGCGGCAGGATCCCCGTCTCGACGCCGACCGGCTCGCCCGTCGCGGCGTCCACCGAGTACGTGAGCTGGTTGAGGTTGTAGCCGTACTGGCCGGCGGAGACGACCGGGCGCTCCGTCACGGCCTCGCCCGCCCACTCGTCCACGGGGAACGCGCAGTCGTACGCGAGGTGCGTGTGCCCGGAGACGATGGCGTCCACGTCGGGGCTGACGTCGTTGACGATCTCGGCGAACGCGTCGTCCGCCGTCGGCATCGCGGCGCAGTCCGTGGACTTCGCACCCTCGTGCACCAGCATGACGACGAGGTCGGCGCCCTCGGCCTTGAGCTCGTCGGTCTCCTCGTTCACCGAGTCGACGATGCCGCGCACCTCGAGGTCCGCGATGCCCGCGGGGCTGACGAGGGCGGGCAGCTCCTCCGTGACGGCCCCGACGAAGCCCACCTGCACGTCGCCGAAGTCCTTGATCCACGTGGCGGGGACGGCGTCGTCGCCGGTCGCCTTCATCTTGAGGTTCGCGGCCACGTACTGCCACTGCGCGCCGCCGTACGGGTTCGTCTCGGCGTCGAAGGGCGCCATGACGCGGTTCAGGAGGTCGTCGTAGCCCTGGTCGAGCTCGTGGTTGCCGACCGCCGACACGTCGAGGCCCGCGGCGTTGAGGGCGTCGATCGTGGGCTTGTCGTGCTGGATGAACGACTCGAACGTGGACGCGCCGATGAGGTCGCCCGCGGCCGCGAACACGGTGTTCGGGTTCTCGGCGCGCAGCTGCTGCACCGCCCCGGCCAGCACCGCGGCACCGGCCTCGGTGCCGTTCGCCTGGATGCGGCCGTGGAAGTCGTTGGTGGCGAGGATCTGGACGTCGACGATCGGGTCGGCGCTGGCGGACGCGGCGCCGGCGGTGGCGATCCCCGCGAAGGCGAGGGTCACGCACGCGACGCCGGCGGTCCGCCGGCGTGCGAGGGGACGGACGAAGGACATGAGTGCTCCCTGAGGTGAGGAGATATCAGGGGCACCGTAGCGGCGCCGGGCGACGCCGGCGTGGCGGGCGGGGTAACGATCAGGAAACCGTCGTCTCGTCGTCGAGCCGGGTCTCGACGGACTTCTCTGACGACACTGCCGACGACGGCGCCGCCGGCTCGCTCAGGTGGCCCGTGCGGCGCAGCCACCACTCGGCGAGCAGCGTCGTCAGGGGCGGGACGGCGGCCGCGAGCGCCACCAGCGCGCGGAACCAGCCCCAGCGGAGCTTCACCGCCGCCACCAGCGCCACCACCACGTACGCCACGAACGCCGCGCCGTGCAGGCGGCCGAACAGCCAGACGCCCGCCTCCGTCGTCTCCGTGACGTACTTGAGGAACATCCCGACCAGCAGGCCCGCCCAGGTGAACGCCTCGATCACGGCGACGACGGCGAAGACGCGGCCGACGACGGACAGCGGCGGACGGGGGGACACGGGCGTGGCGGGCATGGCGGACCTCTCGGGCGGTGCGGGACGGCGGTGCGCCCAGTCTGCCCGACGTGCGCCGTCGTCCCGCCCGACGAGGTGACAGCCCGTCGGCACCGTTCGGCGCGGCACTTCCGGCTCGGCGCGGCAGTCTGAGCTGCCGCCACGAGCGCGAGCTGCCGCCGCGAGCGCGCGGGCCGGTCGCGCACGGCTCAGGCGAGGGGACCCAGGGCGGCGCGCCGGTCGGTCCCGGCCAGGGCGACGGCGAGGGCCGGCTCGTCGAGCACGGCGATCAGCCGCTTCTCCTCGTACCGGAAGTGCGTCTCCATGACGGCGTCGATGCCGTCCAGGTGCCGGTCGAGCGCGGCGGCGTCCGCGCCGGCGTCGACCGCGCGGGACAGCTCGCCGAGCAGGTGGTCGAGCAGCCGATGGTCGCGCTGCAGCTCGGCGACGACTCCCGCGAGGTCCGGGCGCAGGTCGAGCAGGGCGGTGAAGACGGTGGCGTCCTCGCCGCGGTGGTGGCCCTCGAGCGCCTGGCAGAAGCCGTGGCAGTAGAGGCCGAGCAGGCGGCGCGGGTCGGCGCCGTCGGACGGGGCGGGCGCGGCGTCGCCGGCGGAGTCGACGGCCTCGCGCGCGACCTCGAGGGCGTCGCGGAGCCGGGCGTGGACGGAGCGCAGCTCCTGGCCCCAGGCGACGAGTCGAGCAGTGTCGGTGTCGATGTCGGCGTCGGTGTCGGGGCGGGCGGCGGGCGGGGCGGCGTCTCGGGAGGGGTCGGTCACGATGCGCCCGAACCTAGCAGCGGGCGGGTGCCCGGGTACGGTGGCGGCCGTGCCCGACACCCTCCCCGCCGCGCCCGACGACGCCCCGCTGGTCGGCGCGCCCGACGCCGATCTGCTGCACGTGATGAGCCTCAACGTCCGCTGCGCCATCGACGACACGCTCCCCGGCAGCCCGGACCACTGGCCGGACCGCGCGCCCCTGGTCGGCCGGCTGCTGGCCCGGGAGCGGCCGACGCTGCTCGGCGTGCAGGAGGCGCACTTCGCACAGCTCACGACCGTCACCGGAGCGCTGGGCGACGACTACCGGTCGGTGGGGCACGGCCGCGAGGGCGGCGCCGCCGGGGAGCACTCCGCGATCGTCTACGACGCCCGGCGGCTGTCGCTGCTGTGGTGGGACCAGTTCTGGCTGTCCGACACGCCCCGGCTGGCGGGCTCGACGTGGGACCACGTCTACCCGCGCGTCGTCACGTGGGCCCGGTTCCGCGACGAGCGCACGGGCGCCGATCTCGTGCACGTGAACTCGCACTTCGACCACGAGTCGGAGCCCGCCCGCGTGCGCAGCGCCGAGGTGGTGCGCGACCTCGTCACCGGGTCCGGGCTCCCCGCCGTCTTCACCGCCGACTGCAACGCGCCCGCCGAGCGGTCCGCGCCCTACGACGTGCTCGTCACCGACGGCGGCCTGCACGACGCCTGGGTGGTCGCCGACCGACGGCTCACCCCCGACGTCGGCACGTTCCCCGACTACGGCGAGCCGGTGCCGGGCGGCGAGCGCATCGACTGGATCCTCACCTCCCCCGGCGTCGAGGTGCGCGCCGCGGCGACCAGCACCTGGCGGCAGGACGGCCGCTGGCCCAGCGACCACACCCCGGTCCAGGCGCTGCTGCGCCTGACGGCCGCCTGAGCACTCGGCGATGGCCGAGCGCTCGGCGCGGCACCTTCAGCTCGGCGCGGCAGCTCGAACTGCCGCGGTGAGCCTCGAGTGCCGCGCTCGACGGTCGGCGGGTGGGACTCGACCGGGAAGGTCCGACGCCGTCGAGCGATGAGTCCGGCCGGGCTGCCTCGTCCCTCCTTCATGACGCGACCTCCTGACCCCTCGTCCGTCGGGCCCGCGGACGGTGAAGCCCTCGGCCCGGAGCTCTTCACCGACGGCGCGGCCCCGCTGTGCTACCAGGCCGTCGGGGACCCCGCCGACCCGACGATCCTGCTGCTCGGCGGCGTGGCGTCGTCGATGGACTGGTGGCCGGCGGACCTCTGCGCCGCGCTGGCCGCGGGCGGGCGCCGCGTCGTCCGGTACGACCACCGCGACACGGGCCGCTCCGTCACCTGCCCGCCCGGCGCCCCCGACTACACGAGCCGCGACCTCACCGAGGACGCGCTGCGGGTGCTCGACGACCTGGGCGTCGTGCGGGCGCACCTCGTGGGCCTCTCGGCGGGCGCCGCGATGGTCCAGGAGCTCGCGCTGGAGCGCCCCGACCGGGTCGCCTCGGCCACGCTGATGTCCACGACGCGCGCGTTCGCCGGGCCGGACGACGCCGCGCTCCCTCCGTCCGCCCCCGAGCTCGCGTGCCTGTGGGACGGCCCCTCCCCCGACCCCGGCGACGCGGACGCGCTGATCGAGGCCGTCGTCGCCGACGACCGCGCGCTCACCGGCCGGGGCGACTTCGACGAGTCGCGCACCCGCGCCCTCGCGACCCGCGCCGTCGAGCGCTCGATCGACGCCACCGCCGGGACGAACCACTTCGCCGCGGACCCCGGGGCCCCGTTCGAGGGCACCCTGACGGACCTCACCGTGCCGACGCTCGTCGTGCACGGCCGCGAGGACCCGCTGTTCCCCGGTCACGGCGCCGCGCTGGCCGCGGAGATCCCCGGGGCGCGGCTGCTGGTGCTCGACGGCGTCGGCCACCAGGTCGCGCCGCCGTCGTCGTGGGACGTGCTCCTCCCTGCCCTGCTCGAGCACACCTCCGGGCCCACCGTCGAGCGCGCCCCCAGGTAGCGGGTCCAGGATGGGCGCCATGTCCTCCCTCACCCTCACCACCTGGGGCCACGCCGGCGTCCGCCTGGAGCGCGACGGGCGCGTCCTCGTCATCGACCCCGGGACGTTCACGGACCCGCGCATCCTCGACGGCGCCGACGCCGTGCTCGTCACCCACGAGCACGTCGACCACGTGGACGTGCCCCGTGTGGCGGCCGCGTCGGCCGCCGACGGCGGGCCCGCGCTGTGGGCCCCGGCCGCCGTCGTCGAGCAGCTCACCGAGGCCGGCGCACCCGCCGAGCGGCTGCACGCCGTCGACGGCGGGGACTCCTTCGACGCGGCGGGGTTCGCGGTGCAGGCCCTCGGGCACGTGCACGCGACCATCCACCCGGACATGACCCCGCCGGCCAACGTCGCGTTCCTCGTCGACGGCACGGTGCTGCACCCGGGCGACTCGTTCACCCCCGCCCCCGAGGGCGTCCGGGTCGACGTGCTCGCCCTGCCGGTCGCGGCGCCGTGGCTCAAGCTCGCGGAGGCGATCGACTACGTGCGCCTGGTGGCGCCGCGCGTCGCCGTGCCGATCCACGACGCGATCCTCAACGACGCCGGCCTGGCGCTGGTCGACCGCGTCGCGGGCGGGCTCGGGGGCGCCGGGTACCGCCGCCTGGCCCCCGGCGAGCCCCTCGAGATCCCCCTCCCCTGACCTTCGAGCAAGCGATCCGTCGCGCCATCCGTGTCGTGGGCCCGGCGGATCGCTTGCTCGAAGATCAGCCCCGGCTGAGGGGCACGACGTCGGCGAGCGGCGCCTGCAGCTCCGCCGAGCCGCCCGCGGGCCGGAACCCCAGGGCCACGTTGATCGCCAGCATCGGGCCGTTCGTCTCGTTGTTCCACGTCGAGATCCGGCGCGCGGCGGGGCGCAGGCGCGTGTGCTCGCGCAGGTTCACCGCCTTGAGGAGCATGCCGAGCCGGTGGCCACGGTGCCCGGCCAGCACCACGGTGCTGTCCTGCTCCGTGAGCTCGGGGCGGTCCTCGTCCCACGCGAGCAGCGTCATCCCCGCCAGGGTGCCGGTGGCGACGTGCTCGGCCACCGTGACGAGCCCGGTCCCGCCGATCTCGGCCCGCTTCGCCTCCTCCAGGCGGATGCGCGCGCCGTCCCACCGCTCGGCCTCGAGCGCGAGGCCGCCGTTGGGCTCGTCCTCGGACAGGCTGTGCTCCAGCGCCGCGAGCTGGTCGACCCACCGCTCGGGCGCGGGGTCCTGCCAGGTGTGCAGCCGGTAGGCGTCGCCGGCGCGGGCCGCGGCGTCCGCCACGAACCGGTCGACGACGTCGTCGGGCAGCGGGACGTCGAGGACCGACCGCCGCGCCACGATCTCCAGCCCCAGCCCTGCCCGGCGGGCGAACCGCATGCCGGGCAGGGCGGCGGACACGTGGCCCGGGCCCTCCCGGGGCGCGAGCGCGTCGGGGGCGTCGGCGGGCGGCTCGACGGCGAGCTCGACCTCCGCGAACACGGTGGTGCGGCACTCGGTGAGCGCGACCCGGCGCAGCCGGTCCGCGATCGCCGACCCGATCCCCCGCCCGCGGTGGGAGGGCAGCACCGCGATCCGCACGACGGCGAGGTGCCGGTTGTCGGAGACGGGCAGGACGAGCACGCCGTGCCCGACGACGCGCGGCGAGCCGTCCTCGGCCTCGCCGTCCAGCGCGACGAGCCGGTGGTGGCGCGCGTGCTCCTGGTGGCGGTCGCCGACCAGCAGGTCGACGCCCCGGGGCGCGAGGTCGTCGTGCCCCAGGTCGGCCAGCCCCACGGCCCGCTCCAGCGCCGCGACGCCGTGGTACGCCCAGGCCTCGGGGGCGTCGAGCCGGTCGGCGCGGGGCGGTTCGACCAGGCGCCACGTCGGTGTGGCCGCGGAGGTGCTCATGCCTCCACGGTGCGCCGCACCGGGGGTCCGCGTCACGCACATTTCGAGGTCCGACGTCGCGGTTCGCCCGCCCCGGCGCGTAGGGTGCCTGACCGTGACGACCGAGACCCCGCTGCCGGTGACCACGGGCCGACTGGTCCTGCGCGCGCACCGCGCGGAGGACCTCGAGCCCCTGCTCGCCTATTACGCCGACCCGGAGGTGGCGCGCTACCTGCTCGAGGAGCCGTGGACGCCGGACGTCGCCGAGGCGCAGCTCGCGAAGCGGCTCGCGCGCACCCGCATCGACGAGCCCGGCTCCGCCCTCGCGCTGATCGTGGAGCACGACGGCCAGGTCGTCGGGGACGTCGCCCTGTGGACGACGGGCGACACCGTCTCCCGCGGGGAGATCGGCTGGGTCTTCCACCCCGAGTTCACGGGCCAGGGCTTCGCGACCGAGGCGGTGCGCGCCGTCCTCGACCTGGCGTTCGGCTTCTACCGCATGCACCGCGTCGTCGCGCAGCTCGACGCCCGCAACGAGCCGTCCGCCCGCCTGTGCGAGCGCGTCGGCATGCGGCGCGAGGGGCACCTGCGTCAGGACTGGTGGTCCAAGGGCGAGTGGACAGACACCCTCGTCTACGGCGTGCTCAAGGGTGACCGCGCGGCCTGACCCCGGTTCTCCGGGACGGTCGACACCTGTGGAGAGCAGCCGGGCGGCCGGGCACGATGGGGCGATGACGTCCGACATCGTGGTCCGGCCGGCGAACGAGGCGACGTGGGACGACCTGCAGACCGTGCTCGGCCCGCGCGGCGAGGGGGCGCGCTGCCAGTGCCGGTGGTTCCAGACGCCGTCGTCCGACTGGCGCGAGACCGCCCGCGAGGAGCGGGCGGCCGCGCTGCGCCGCGACACGCACTGCGGCGAGCCGGACGCCCCGACCACCAGCGGGCTGGTCGCCTGGCTCGATGGCGAGCCCGCCGGCTGGTGCGCCGTCGAACCCCGCACCGCGTACCCCCGGCTGCGCACGGCACGTGTGCCCTGGTCGGGGCGGGAGGAGGACAAGGACGACGACGGCGTGTGGGCCGTGGTCTGCTTCGTCACCCGCGCCGGGTACCGCCGCCGCGGGGTGAGCGCGGCTCTCACCGCCGCCGCCGTCGAGCACGCCCGCTCCCGCGGGGCACGCGCCGTCGAGGGCTACCCGATGGTCGTCGAGCCCGGGTACAGCGACTCGTGGGGCGAGCTCTACGTCGGGGTGGCGTCGGTGTTCGAGGCCGCCGGGTTCCGCGAGGTGAGCCGCCCGACGGCGCGCCGCGCGGTGATGCGCGTCGACCTCTGACCTCGTCGTGGCTCAGCGCCGCGCGACGTGCTCCGCGAGGAACTCGGCCCACGTCTGCTTGCCGACGGCGCGGTCGGGCGCGAGGTTGCCGCCCGCCGCATAGGCCCGCGACGCCGCGCCCGGCACGCGCACCGGCATCGTCGGGCGGTGCGACCCCACCGCGTCGAGGTAGTCGCGGACCATGCCGCGGAACGTGTGGATCTCGGGCCCGGCGACGTCGGGCACCCGCCCCTGCGGGTCGTCGAGGGCGAGCTCGACCAGCCGTGCCGCGACCTCGTCCCCCGCGATCGGCTGCGCCCGCCAGCCGGACGGCGTGGGCACGACCGGCAGCTTCGCGAGGGCCTGGGCGGCGATGAGCACCAGCTCGTGGAACTGCGTGGCGCGCAGGTTGCTCCACGGGATCCCGGACTCCTCCAGCACGCGCTCCTGGGCGAGCTTGCTCTCCATGTACCCGAGAGCGCGACGGTCGAACCCCGACCTCACCGGCACCTTCTCCGCGCCCACCACGGAGACGTTCACCAGGTGCGGCTCGCTGCCCGCGTCGCGGATCGCCCGGACCAGCGCCCGCGCCGTCTCCTCGTTGTGCAGCTGGTCGCCGGCGAGGTGGACGACGACGTCCGCGTCGCCCACGGCCTGCGCCAGGCCCTCGCCCGTCGACCAGTCCCCGACGACGTACCGCACGCCGTCCCCGTCCGCGTGCGGGCTGCGGCTGAGCACCCGCACCTGTGCGCCGGTGCGTACCAGGCGCGGCACCACCAGCCTGCCGAGATGTCCCGTACCGCCGGTGACCAGGATGCGTGCCATGCCGTCCTCCTCCGTCGGCGCGCCCCGTCGGCGCGTCCTGCACTCCCGACGGGGCGGCGGGCGAGGACGTGACCGCGGCTCAGGCGACGGGGTCCTGCAGACGGGGCAGGGTGGCGACGAGGGTGTCGCGGATGTAGGTCAGCTCCGGCGTCGGCTCCCACTCGACGTCGCTCTCGGCCTCGCCCTCGGCACCGTCGCCGGCCTCCGCCCACTCGCCCGCGGCGTCGTCCTGCGGGGTGGAGTACACCCACCACAGGTTGTTCCAGGGGTCGACGAAGCGGGAGAAGACCTCGCCGAAGAACGCGGTGGGCTCCGTCACGACGTCCGCACCACCGGCTCGCGCCCGCTGGAGCACCGTGTCCACGTCGTCGACGTAGACCTGCAGCAGGGAGGGGGTGAACGGCCAGCCGGGCTTGCGCTCGCCGAACATGACGGTGGTGCCGCCGATCTGGAGCTCGGCGTGCAGCAGCAGCCCGTCGCGGTCGACGGTCCGCGCGTCGGGATGCTCGACGCCGTCGAACACGTCGACGAGGAAGAGGATGAGGTTCTCGACGTCGCGGCTGATGATGAACGGGTTGATCGTCGAGAATCCTGGGGGGACGGCCATGGTGGCTCCTTTCGTCCCCGCCATCACACCGCGCCGGCCGGGGGCCGGTCTTGAACGAGAACGTCACCGGGCGGGCCGTCGGCGGGCGGCGGCCGCGAGCACCGCCGCCGGGGTCCGCCCACGGATGAGGCGCAGGCTGCGGGTCAGGTGCGCCTGGTCGGCGAACCCGGCCCGCGCCGCCGCCTCCGCCGGCGCGACACCGCCCTGCAGGAGGGCGTAGGCCCGCTCGGCCCGTCTGACCTGCTCCACCTGCCCCGCCGTCAGCCCGACCGTGCGCCGGTAGCGGCGCTGCCAGGTGCGCGGCGACGCGCCGTCCCGCTGACCGTCGAGCGCCGCGCGCACGCCGTCGTCCACGCCCAGCGGGCCGAGACGCACCATCTCGTCCACCCAGTCCTCGAGCTCGTCGAAGGCCGGCAGTGTCGTCCACCGCTCCCCGAGCCGCACCTGCCCGGAGCGCACCGGCAGGTCGACGGTGGCCCCGAGCACCGGCTGCTTGTCGAGGCCCGTGACCACCACGAACGGCGCCAGCTCCACGCCCCAGTAGCTCTCCCCCACGACGCTGGTCGTGCTGCGGGCGCTCAGGCTCGGCCCGTCGAGCTCGCCGCCGAGGCTCCCGTCGGCGCGACGGATGAAGGAGATGCCCCAGTACTCCGAGCCCGCCACGAGGTACTCCCCCTGCTCCTCCACGGTCGCGCGCCACACCGTGCGCACCGCGAGGGTCGAACCCGGCCGCTCGAACCACATGGCGTCACGGTAGCGCCGGGCTCACCGCCCGGGCCTGTCCGGGGTCTCGGCATCGAGCGGGAAGCGGCGCCGCAGCAGGATCCGCTGGACCAGGGTCCACGCCACCGTCACCAGGAGGTAGAGCCCCGCGGCGAGCGGGACGACGCACGCCACGACGGCGGTGGCGAACTGC
>NZ_JBHXAW010000133.1:0-11181 GCF_042726645.1 Isoptericola sp. NPDC060257 | reverse complement strand
TGCGGGGCCCCTGTGCGTGCTGGGAGGCCCGGAGCGGGCCGCACCGGTCAGGCGGGGACGATGAGCCCGGCGGTCTGGGTGCGGGCGCGCTGGAGGCGGGCGGCGACGTCCTGCCAGTTCGCGATGTTCCAGACGGCCTTGACGTAGTCGGCCTTGACGTTGAGGTAGTCGAGGTAGAAGGCGTGCTCCCACATGTCCAGCATGAACAGCGGGGTGATGCCGACGGGGACGTTGGCCTGCTGGTCGAAGAGCTGGAAGATGGCGAGGCGCTGGCCGATGGAGTCCCAGCCGAGCACGGCCCAGCCGGAGCCCTGGATGCCGGTGGCGACGGCGGCGAACTGGGCCTGGAACGTGTCGAAGGAGCCGAAGGCGTCCTTGACGGCCTCGGCGAGCTCGCCCTCGGGCTGGCCGCCGCCCTCGGGGGAGAGGTTGTTCCAGAAGACGGTGTGGTTGGTGTGGCCGCCGAGGTTGAACGCGAGGTTCTTCTCGTGCAGGTTCACCGCGGCGTTGTCGCCGGACTCGCGGGCCTCGGCGAGCTTCTCCAGGGCGGTGTTGGCGCCGGTGACGTAGGCCGCGTGGTGCTTGTCGTGGTGCAGCTCCATGATCTTGCCGCTGATGTGCGGCTCGAGGGCGCTGTAGTCGTAGGGCAGGTCAGGGAGCGTGTAGACAGCCATGCTGAGATACCTCCGGTTGCGTGCCGCACGTCGTACCGGCGTGCGTGGGGACGTCGTCGACGGCTGGTCCCCGGCCGTACTCACGTGCCGGGGACGACGACGGCCCGCGCACCCCGCCCGACGGATCGGGGGAGGGGAGCGCGGGCCATGGGTCCAGCCTGCAGGAGACTCAGTGCTCCCGCTCGACGTTGCCAGACCCCGAGACCAGCTCGGGGGTGTCGTGGGCGGGCTCGAGCTCGTCGTGCTCGCCGTGAGCGTGCGCCGCGGCCAGCTCGGCCGGGGTCACGGGCTCGACCCGGTCCTCGTAGAAGAACTGCGACAGTTTCTGCCAACGCTTGTCCTTCTTGTAGCCCTTGCGCTTGACGCCACGGGCGTCGGTCGCGGGCTCGATCTCCAGGGGCCGGCGCGCCTCGTAGTTGACGCGCAGCCAGCGCTCCTGCTCGTCGAGCGGGCGGTGGACCTCGATGTACTCGCCGTTGGCGAACCGCACGATGCGGCCCGTCTCGTGCCCGTGCAGCACCAGCTCGCGGTCCTTGCGCTGCAGGCCCAGGCAGATCCGCTTCGTGACCCAGAAGGCGAAGACCGGTCCGACGAAGAACAGGACCCGGAAGACCCAGGTGATCGTGTTGATCGACAGGGCGAAGTGCGTCGCGATGAGGTCGTTCGACCCCGCCAGCGCGAGGATGACGAACGCCGTGAGGAACGCGACGCCGAGGCCCGTGCGGGTCGGGACGTTGCGCGGGCGGTCGAGCACGTGGTGCTCGCGGTGGTCGCCGGTCACCTTCGCCTCGAGGAACGGGTACACGAACAGGAACGTGAACAGCAGGCCCGGGATGATGACCGCCGGCACCAGGATGTTCAGCGACAGCGTGAAGTCACCCCACGTGACGATCTCGGCCTGGCCGGGCATCAGACGCAGCGATCCCTCGAGGAACAGCATGTACCAGTCCGGCTGGGCACCCGCGGACACCGGTGACGGGTCGTACGGGCCGTAGTTCCAGACGTTGTTGATCGCCATCGTGCCGCCCATGAGGGCCAGCACGCCGAAGATGATGAAGAAGTTGCCGCCCATCTTCGTGGCGAACGCCGGGACCGCGGGGTAGCCGACCACGTTCTTGTCGGTGCGGCCGCCGCCCGGGTACTGGGTGTGCTTGTTGAGCACCATGAGGAACAGGTGCACGCCGACCAGCGCCAGGATGAGCGCGGGCACGAGCAGGATGTGCACCGTGAACAGGCGCGGGATGATGTGCTCGCCCGGGAACTCGCCGCCGAAGACGAACCACGAGAGGTACGACCCGATGATCGGGATCGACTTGATGACGCCGTCGGTGATGCGCAGGCCGTTGCCGGAGAGCACGTCGTCCGGGAGCGAGTAGCCCGAGAACCCGGCGAGGAGGCTGCAGATCAGCAGCAGCGTGCCGACCAGCCAGTTGAGCTCGCGGGGCTTGCGGAAGGCGCCGGTGAAGAAGACGCGCATCATGTGCACCACGATGCCGGCGACGAAGATCAGCGCCGACCAGTGGTGGATCTGCCGCATGAGCAGACCGCCGCGCACCTCGAACGACATGTTGAGCGTCGAGGAGAAGGCGGTGGACATGAGCTGGCCGTCCATGGTCGCCGGCGCGCCGTGGTGCGTGACGAGCGCCATCGACGGGTCGAAGAACATCGCCAGGAACACGCCGGAGATGAGCAGCACGACGAACGAGAACAGCGCGATCTCGCCGAGCATGAAGGACCAGTGGTCCGGGAAGACCTTGCGGACGAGCTGCTTCGCGAGCACGCCGACCTTGGTCCGCTGGTCGAGGTAGTCGGCGGACTTGCCGATCACGGTGGTCGGCTCCGCCGCGGTGGGGGGAGTGGTCGTGGTGCTCACTTCAGGCGCTCCCAGTAGCTCGGGCCGACGGGCTCGTTGAAGTCGTCCTCAGCCACAAGATACCCCTCGTCGTCGACGGTGATGGGCAGCTGGGGCAGCGGGCGCTTGGCGGGTCCGAAGACCACCTTGGAGCCGTCGGAGATGTCGAACGTCGACTGGTGGCAGGGGCACAGCAGGTGGTGCGTCTGCTGCTCGTACAGGGCGACCGGGCACCCGACGTGGGTGCAGATCTTCGAGTACGCGACGATGCCGTCGTAGGAGGCGCCCTCGCGGTGGTCGCGCTTGTGGTCGCGCGGGTCCATGCGGACGAGGAGGACGACGGCCTTCGACTTCTCGGTGATCCACTCGTGCGACTCGCGCTCCTCGGCGGGCACGTCGGGGATGACGTGCGCGACGGAGCCGACCGTGAGGTCCGACGCCTTGATCGGGCGGCCGGACGGGTCGTAGGCGAGGCGCGTGCCCTTCTTCCAGATGGTGTGCCGGAAGGAGTTGACGTTCCACGTGCCGCCGACGCTCGAGACGAGCGGCACCGCGATGGTCAGCGGGAAGAGGGCGAGCGCGGAGACGACCGCGCCCTTGAGGACGGGCCGGCGCGCGATGCCGGAGTCCTCGAGCCCGTCCTTGAACTGCTGCTGGACGACCTCGCGGACGTCCTCCGAGCTGCTGCTCGAGTGGCGCTCCTCGACGTACTCCTTGCCGGACATCAGGGTCTTGGCCCAGTGGACGGCCGCGAAGCCGATACCGAACAGGGAGATCGCGATCGCGACACCGAGCAGCACCGTCGAGAGGCGCACGCCGGGCGTGGTGCCGTCGGGACGCACGGCGAAGTAGGCGACGATCGAGGCGATCGTGCCGAGGCACGAGATGGCGAAGAGGATCGCGATGATCCGCTCGTTGCGCTTGGCCGCCTTCGGGTCCGTGTCGGCGAGCCGCGGGTGGTGCGTGGGGACGCCCGGGTCCGCGAAGCGGTCGGTCCGGGCGACCGTGCCGTCGCCGTCGTGCCGGGCCACGTCGCGCGACGGGCCCTGGGGGTTCTGGTTCTCGCTCACGAGGACTTCGCTCCGATCCACACCGCGCCGCCGATGATCAGGCCGATGCCGATGATCCAGGCCCACAGGCCCTCGCTGACCGGACCGAGCGAGCCCAGGGTGAGGCCGCCGGCCGAGCCCTGGTCCTGCTCGTCGAGGAACGCGATGATGTCGCGCTTCTCTTCGGGGGTGATGTTGGCGTCGTTGAACACCGGCATGGACTGCGGGCCGGTGAGCATGGCCTGGTACACGTTGCGGCCGGAGGTGTCCCACAGCGGCGGCGCGAACTTGCCCTCCGAGAGGGCGCCACCGGCGCCGACGGCGTTGTGGCACATCGCGCAGTTGGTGCGGAAGAGGGCCATGCCGTTGGCGGGGTCGCCCTTGCTCCCGTCCACCTGCTCGTCGGTGGGGATGGCCGGGCCGGCGCCGAGGGACGCGACGTACGCGGCGAGCGCGGCGGTCTGGGCCTCGTCCATCTGCCGGGGCTTGGCCTCGGCCTGGGGGCCGTTCATCTGCATCGGCATCCGGCCGGTGGAGACCTGGAAGTCGACCGCGGCCGCGCCGACGCCCACGAGTGAGGGTGCCTCGGTGGTGCCCTCCGCGTTCGGGCCGTGGCAGGTGGCGCAGTTGGCCTGGAAGAGCTTCTTCCCGGTCTCGATGTCCGCGGTGCTGGCGGTGTCGGCCTGGGCCGGGCTCGGGGCCAGGGCGGCGTAGACGCCGCCCGTGACCAGCAGCGCCAGCAGCAACAGCACGACCGGCGCGAACCGGTGGTGCCTGCGGGCGGCGAGTGCCTTCACGAAATGATCCTCGTCTCGCAGATCGAAGGTGCAGGGTCAGTGCCGGCGGCGACGCCGGCCGGGGGGTTCATCGCAGGAGGTAGATGACGGCGAAGAGTGCGATCCACACCACGTCGACGAAGTGCCAGTAGTAGGACGTGACGATCGCGGTGGTGGCCTCGTGGTGGCCGAAGTTCTTGGCGGCGAAGGAGCGCCCCAGCAGGAACAGGAAGGCGATGAGGCCGCCCAGCACGTGGAGGCCGTGGAAGCCGGTGGTCAGGTAGAAGACCGAGCCGTACGGGCTGGAGGAGATGGTCAGGCCCTCGTGCACCAGCTCGGTGTACTCGAAGATCTGGCCGCCGATGAAGAACGCGCCCATGAGGTAGGTGAGGGTCATCCACTCGTGCATGCCCCACTTGGTCACCTGCAGCAGGGAGCCGGAGCGCACCGGCTTGAACCGCTCGGCGGCCCACACGCCCATCTGGCAGGTGACCGACGACAGCACCAGCACGGTGGTGTTGATCGTCGAGAAGGTGATGTTGAGCTTGTCCGCCTGAGCGGCCCACTCCGCCTCGGGCATCACCGACCGGACGGTGAAGTACATCGCGAAGAGGCCGGCGAAGAACATGAGCTCGCTCGCGAGCCAGACGATCGTCCCGACCGACACGGGGTTCGGACGGTTGACGCTCACGTGCTGGTGGGCATGGGGGGCAGCAGCCGTTGCGGTCGACACGTCAGCCATTATGGCCGACATACGGCCGGTTCGAGCCACTCGGGCGGGCCTGGCGGGAAGTCGATGTGCACAGAATCTGCGGAAACTCGCCACTCTGCCACTACGAGGTGACGGATCGATGGAGAGTGCCAGTAAAAGACCACGTTCGGCACCTGCCCGAGGTGACGCGAGTGTGCCACGATGCCAGCAAACGTCGACGTCCGACGGCCGCGGTACCGCTGCCGGACGTCGTGCCCGTGCCCGGTGCCGTGCACGTCCGCGAAGGGGAGCCCGCAGGTGACGGATCAGACGGATCAGATGGACCCGACGACGACCAGCCCGACCAGCCCGACCGGAGCGATCGCCCCGACGGCCCGCACGGGCCCGGCGGTCCGCGGGCCGCGCATCCTGCTCTACAGCGACGACCGGACCGTCCGCGCCCACGTGCGGACCGCCGTCGGGCCGCGCCTGCGCGCGCACGCACCCGAGATCGCGTGGGCGGAGGTCGCGACGCCCGCGGCACTCATCACCGCGGCGGACCGCGGCGGGTGGGACCTGCTCGTCCTGGACGGTGAGGCGGACAAGTCCGGCGGCATGGGACTGTGCCGCCAGCTCAAGAACGAGGTGTACCGCTGCCCGCCCGTCGTGGTCCTCACCGGCAGGCCCGACGACGGATGGCTAGCATCGTGGTCGCTCGCCGACGCCGTGGTGCCGAGGCCGCTCGACGCGATCGAGCTGCAGCGCACCGTGGCAGGCCAGCTCGCCGCGACGGTCTGAGGGGCGCACCCGCCAGGGGACGTGCCCGGGGCGTCCGGACCGCGCGTCCACCGAACCGGAGGAAACCTGGTGTCCACGAACGACCGCCCCGCGCCCGCGCAGACGTCACCCGAGCAGGGGTCGCCCGAGCAGACGTGGCCCGGGCTGCTCACACAGCTCATCGCCGGACACGACCTGACCGCGCAGGACACCGCCTGGGCCATGGACGCGGTGATGTCGGGCGAGGTCTCCCCGGCCCGGCTCGCGGCCTTCCTGGTGGCGCTGCGGGCGAAGGGCGAGACGGTCGAGGAGCTGACAGGGCTCGCGGACACGATGCTCGCGCACGCCCGCCGGTTCACCGTCCCGGGGTCGAGCGTGGACATCGTCGGCAGCGGCGGGGACCGTGCGCACACTGTGAACATCTCGACCATGGCGGCGGTCGTCGTGGCCGGGACCGGGGTCAAGGTGGTCAAGCACGGCAACCGTGCCGCGTCCTCGTCGTCCGGCTCTGCCGACGTGCTCGAGGCGCTGGGCGTACGCCTCGACCACGGCCCTGAGCGGGTCGCAGAGCTCGCCGACCAGGTGGGCATCACGTTCTGCTTCGCGATGGTCTTCCACCCCTCGTTCCGCCACGCCGGCGTGGCGCGCAAGGAGCTCGGGGTGGCGACCGCCTTCAACTTCCTCGGCCCGTTGACCAACCCCGCGCAGCCCCGCGCCACGGCCGTGGGGGTCGCGGACGCCCGGATGGCACCGCTGGTGGCGGGCGTCTTCGCCGCGCGCGGCACGCGGGCGCTCGTGTTCCGCGGCGACGACGGCCTGGACGAGCTCGCCGCGACGGGCGGCTCGACCGTGTGGGACGTCCGTGACGGTCAGGTCGCCGAGGTGCACCTCGACGCCGCTGCCGAGCTCGGCCTGCGACGCATCGAGGTGGCCGATCTGCGGGGCGGGGACGCGCAGCACAACGCCGGCGTGGCACGCGACGTGCTCACGGGTGTCGACCGGGGCCCGGTGCGCGAGACGGTGCTGCTCAACGCGGCGGCCGCCCTCGTCGCCGACGGCAGCCTGCCCGGCACGGACGTCGGCACGCTCGTGGAGCGGCTGTCGGCGGGCATCGGCCACGCCGCGCGCAGCATCGACGACGGCGCCGCCGCCGGCGTGCTGGAGCGCTGGGCGGCCGCGACGCAGGACTGAGACGGGTCGCGCGGGCCGGGCTCGCGCGACCGCCCTGCCCTCCCGGTCGGACCGGCAGACGTCAGTCGTCGAGGCCGAGCGCGAACGCCTGCTCGAGGTCGACGTGCGAGTAGGTGCGGAACGCGATCAGCGTCTCCGTGCGCACGACGCCGGGCACCTTGCTGATCCCGTCGGCGATGACGTCGGCGAGCTCCTCGTGCTCCCGCACGCGCACCATGGCGACCAGGTCGGCCTTGCCGGTGACGGAGTAGACCTCGCTGACTCCCTTGAGGTCGGTGACCTTGGTGGCGACCTCGGGGATCTGGTCGGCCTCGGTGTCGATGAGCACGATCGCGGTCAGCATGCCGTCATCGTAGCCACCGGCGGCGGGGCCGCGAGGCGCCCGGCGGTCTCGTCGTCCTCGCTCGGCGCGGCCCACAGACCCGCGACGGTCGTCGAGACCGCGCCGAGGTCGGCGTGCGCGGCGGCGGAGCGCACGGGGCACGTCCAGGGGTCGCTCACGTGCACCAGCCGGACTCCCGGCTCGTCCAGCCACGCCAGCACGAGGGCGGCCTCCTCGGGATGGCACGCGGGGGCGGGAGCCACGGACGGGGCGACGGCCTCCGCCGTCGCGCGCAGGGCGTCGACGACGGGCACCGGGTCCTCGTCGGGGCCGGTGACGGCGGTCGCGGCGAGCCGCGCGTGCTTCACCACGACGAGCTCCCAGCCGCCCGCGGGGGTGGGCCGCGCGGCGACGAGCTCGGCGCACCGGGCGACGGGGTCCAGGCGCTGGGCGCGCGCCGCGCCCTGGACGAACGCCCGGAGCCGGTGGGTCACGGTCCCGGCCTCCTCGAAGCGTTCCTGGGCAGCGAGCCGGCCCACCCGCGCGGCGAGGACGTCGACGACGGCCGAGGCGTCGGACGTGAGCGCCGTGCGTGCCGCGTCCGCGACGGCGTCGTACCCCTCGTCGGGCGTGCCCGTCGCCGTGCACGGCGCGGAGCAGCGTCCCATCCCCGCGAGGGCGCACGGGCTGCCGGCCGTCCGCGCGACCCGGGGGAGCCGCGCCGTGCACTGGCGCAGGGGCAGGGCGTCGTGGACCGCCTCGACGGCGGCCAGCGCGGCCTGCCGGGACGTGAACGGGCCGATGTGCGGGGTCCCGGCCCGCACCTCGCGCACCACCGACAACCGGGGGTAGGCCTCGTCCGTGAGACGCACCCAGGACTGGCGCTCCGGGTGCTTCGAGCGCCGGTTGTACCGCGGCGCGTGCTCGGCGATGAGGCGCAGCTCGCGCACCGACGCCTCGAGCGGCGTCGCGCAGACCACGGGCGTGACGGCGTGCGCGATCCGCACCATCTCGGTGATGCGCCCGCGCTTCTCGGCGGCCGTGAAGTAGGACCGCACCCGCTTGCGGAGGTTCGTGGACGTCCCGACGTACAGGACCTCGTCGCCGGGGCCGCGGAAGAGGTACACGCCCGGGGCCTCGGGCAGGCCGTCGGCGAGCGTGCGCTTGCGGCGCACGTCGGGCGGGACGGGGTCGGCGGCGCCGGCGAGATCCTCCAGGTGCGTGATGCCGAGGGGCGCCAGCCGCTCCAGGAGGGCGTGCAGCACGTCGACGGTCGCCCGCGCGTCCGCCAGGGCGCGGTGCTCGGGCGTCACCCGCGCCCGGAAGAGCGCGGCCAGGGTGGACAGCTTGTGGTTCGGCGCCTCGTCGCGGGTGACGACGCGACGCGCGAGGGGGACGGTGTCCACCACCCGGAACCCCGGCCAGTCGTAGCCGAGCCGGTCGCAGGCGGCCCGCAGGTAGCCGACGTCGTACGGCGCGTTGTGCGCGACGAGCACGGCGTCGCGCGCGAACTCCAGGAAGCTCGGCAGGACGAGCTCGACCGGGGGAGCCGTGGCGACCATGGACGTCGTGATGCCCGTGAGCCGGGCGACGAAGGCCGGCACCGGGTGGCCCGGGTTGACGAGCGACTGCAGCTCGCCCAGCACCTCTCCGCCGCGCACCTTGACCGCACCGATCTCCGTGATGCCGCCGTCGGCGGCCCGCCCGCCGGTCGTCTCGAGGTCGACCACGACGAAGGTGACGTCCCGCAGGGAGGTCCCGAGGTCCTCGAACGAGGGCTGGAGCGCGGTCGTGCGCGTCGGGTGCGGGGTGGTGCTCGGCATGCCGGGACCGTAGCGGCGGCCTCCGACAGCCGGGGGGGCGGGGACGGGCGAGCCCGCCGAGACGGTGGTCTCGGCGGGCTCGGGTCCGTGCGGGCGGGGCCGGGTCAGCTCGCGGACTTCTGCCGGGTGTCGACGTACAGCTCGTCGATCTCGGCGGCGAAGTCCTTGACGAAGACGTGGCGGCGCACGCTCTGCTTGGGCGTGAGGTAGCCGTTCTCGACCGTGAGGTCGCCCGGCAGCACGGCGAACTTGCGGATCGACTCGGCCTTCGAGACCGCCTGGTTGGCGCGGGTCACGGCGGCGTCGAGCGCGGCCAGCACCTCCGGGTCGGTCGCCGCCTGCGCGGGCGTCATCTCGGGCTTGTCGTGCATCTTGAGCCAGCCGGGCAGGCCCTCGGCGTCGAGAGTGATCAGCGCGCCGATGAACGGCCGGTTGTCGCCGACGACGACGCACTGGCTCACCAGCGCGTGCGCGCGGATCCGGTCCTCGAGCATCGCCGGGGCGACGTTCTTGCCGCCGGCCGTCACGATGATCTCCTTCTTGCGGCCCGTGATCGTGAGGAAGCCGTCGTCGTCGAGCGTGCCGAGGTCACCGCTGCGGAACCAGCCGTCGTCGAACGCCTCGGCGGTCGCCTCCGGGTTGTTGTGGTACCCGCGGAACACCTGGATGCCGCGCAGCAGGACCTCGCCGTCCGGGGCGATCCTGACCCCGCAGCCGGGCAGCTGGGGCCCGACCGAACCGATCTTGATGGCGTCGGGGCGGTTCACGCTGGTCGGCGCGGTGGTCTCGGTGAGCCCGTAGCCCTCGAGGATGGTGACGCCGAGACCGCGGAAGAAGTGCCCGAGCCGCTCACCGAGGGGGCCGCCCCCGGAGACGGCGTACTGGGCCTGCCCGCCGAGCACGGCGCGCAGCTTCGAGAACACGAGCGTGTCGGCGACCTTGTGCTGGAGGCGGAGCCACAGCGACGGGCCCGACGGCGTGTCGAGCGCGCGCGAGTAGGCGATGCCGGTCGCGGCCGCCCAGTGGAAGATCTTCAGCTTGCCCCCGGCGGCGGCCTTCTGCTCCGCGGCGTTGTAGACCTTCTCGAAGACCCGCGGCACCGCGAGGATGTAGGTGGGCCGGAAGGCCTCCAGGCCGGCGGTGACCGTCTTGAGGTCGGCCCAGTGGCCGAGCACGGTGCCGCTCGCGATCGCGAGGATCTCGATGTAGCGCGCGAAGACGTGCGCCAGGGGCAGGAAGAGCAGGGTGCGCCCGCCGTCCTTGAAGACCTCGGGCACGGCGGCGACGGCGTTCACGCCGAGCAGCGCGAGGTTGCCGTGGGTGATCTCGGCGCCCTTGGGGGTCCCGGTCGTGCCGGAGGTGTAGATGATCGTCGCGACGTCGGCGAGGTCGGCGATCCCGCGGCGGCGGGCGATCTCGTCGTCGGCGACGTCGGCGCCCGCGGCCGTCAGCTTGGCGATCGCGCCGTCCTCGATCTCGAGGACCTCGCGCAGGGCCGGCGCGCGGTCGGAGACCTCCGCGACGGTGGCGGCGAGGCCGGAGTCCTCGACGATGAGCAGCGTGATGCCGGAGTCGGTGAGGATCCACTCCACCTGCTCGGCGGAGGACGTCTCGTAGATCGGCACCGGGACCGCGCCCGCCGCCCAGGCGGCGAAGTCGAGCAGGGTCCACTCGTAGCGCGTGTGCGACATGATGCCGACGGGGTCGCCGGGCTGCACGCCCTGGGCGACCAGCCCCTTCGCGACGGCCACCACCTCGGCGTCGAACTGTGCGGCCGAGACCGGCTGCCAGCCGTCGCCGGAGGGACGCTCGGCGAGCGTGGCGCGCGGGTCGCTCGCCACGCGGGTGGCGAGGAGGTCGTTGAGGTTCGACGTGGCAGGCAGCTCGACCGCCTGCGGAATGGTGATCTCGTCCATGCTGACTCCATCGTCCATGCTCATGCATTGGCCCCCGATCAGCTTATCGCACTGCACGGGGAGGTAGTTTGTGTGAGTGTAGTTCTCGGTGTTTTGGGCGTTCGATGTAC
>NZ_JBHXAW010000132.1:0-11231 GCF_042726645.1 Isoptericola sp. NPDC060257 | reverse complement strand
CTCGCCGGGGTCCCCGCCCCCCCCCTCTGCACCTCGGTGTGTTATTTTCCCCAATTTGGGGCCTTTGGTGGATCAATTCAGCACGCTCGATGCAGACGGCGGGTCAGCCGACGGTGCCGGTGACCGTGTCGCCGCTGCGCGTCACGGTGTACTCCACGGTGTCCCCGCTCCAGAAGTGGAACGTCAGCGAGACGGGCTCGCCGTCGCGCAGGGTGGCGAGGTAGGCCGGGCGCAGCAGGACGGCGCCGGCCTCCTCGTCCGGGGCGAACGACGCGTCGAACTCCTGGAACGGCGTCCAGCTCTGCGGGCCGGCGCCCGTGCCGTCGGCGTACACGGAGGCCATGGTGGCGAGGCGGTCGCCGCGGAACTCCGTGGGGATCGACACGCCGCCGGCCACGGTGCCCGTGGCGTCGGCGAGCACGGGGGTGTCGGCCGCGATCACGTGGATCCGCCACGGCACCCCCGCCGAGAAGCGCGCCTCGAGCGTGGCGTGCTCGCCGTACGCGCCGTCGCCGACCAGCCGCGTCAGGTAGTCCGCCGCGAGGGTCACCTCGTCGCCCGCGACGGCGGCGTCCGCGGCCGGGACCGGCTCGCCGTCGAGGAACAGCCCCTCGAGCTGCGTGCCGTGCGGCTCGAGCGTGACGGTCTGCGCGGCCACGTCGCCCGGGCGGACGAACACCTGGTCGGTGGAGGCCGTGCCGGACCGGGTGGTCCAGCTCGACGAGATCTGTGCCCACAGCTCGGGGTCGCTCCACGTGAACCCGGTGCGGTCGAGGTGCTGCCCGTTGTCCCAGAGCATGGTCGTGACGCCCGCCTGGCGAGCCTGGTGGCCGAGCTCCTCGAAGAACGTCAGCTTCTCGCCCTGCTCGATCGTGCCGGTGTGGCGGTCGAAGCCGAGCAGCCCGTACTCGCCGAGGATCACCGGGACCCCCTGGTCGACGAACGTGGCGCGCACGCGGTCGAACGTGCCCGTCATGTCCGCCAGGGCGACGTCGTCGAACCGGGTGCCGCCCGCGACGTTCACGCTGAACGGCCAGTAGCCGTAGTAGTGCACGGTGGCGGCGAGGTTCGGGTCGTCGAGCTCGGCGATGGTGCCGGCGAGCGCGTCGAGCCGCTCCTGCCCGGCGTTGGTGTGCAGCGTGGGCAGCACGAGCACGCGGTCGGCGTTGCCGCCGCCGGACGCCCGGACCACCTCGTGGAACACGGTGTTGAGGTCGTCGAGCAGCACGTCGCCCTGCGCGTCGTCGACGCCGGCGAACTGGGGCTCGTTGAGGCTCTCGAAGAGCAGCCCGGCCGGGTGGTCGCGGAAGCGCTCGGCGAGCTGCTCCCACGTGGCGCGGAAGCGGTCGCGGACGCCGTCCGGGTCGGAGGACATCGCGTTCGTCCAGATCCACGAGTCGTGGTGGATGTCGAGCAGCACGTACAGGTCCTCGGCGAGCGCCTGGTCGACCACCTCCTCGACGCGGTCGAGGTACGCCGCGTCGAGGGTGAAGTCCGGGGCGCCGCCCTGGTGGTCGTCCCAGGTGACCGGGACGCGGATGCTGCGGAACCCCTGGTCCTTGACGGCGGCGATCAGCTCGGGCGTGACGCGCGGGTTGCCCCAGGCGGTCTCGTCCGCGCCTACGGAGTCGAGCGAGTTGCCGAGGTTCCAGCCCGGCTGCATCGCGGCCACCGTCTCGGCCGCGTCGGCGGCGCGGTGCGGGTGCGCGGGGTGCGCCGGATGCGCGGGGTGCGCCGGATGCGTGGGGTGCGTGGGGTGGGCCGGGTGTGCGGGGTGCTGCGGGTGCGCCGGTGCGGCGCCGGCCGGGGCGGCGAGCCCGGCGGCGAGCGCGAGGCCCGCCGCGAGCGCGGTGAGCGTCGTCCTGAGCGGTCGTTTCACGGTGGTGTGCCCTTCGTCGCGCACGGGTGGTGGACGTCGCGCCCCGACCGCCGGTGGACCGTCGCGCCCTCCGGATGTCGAAGCGCTTCGACGACCCTTCCGGGCTCGCCGTCGCCCTGTCAAGGACCTGAAACGTTTCGGATCCGCCGCGTCGCCGGCCGTCAGACAACCCGGCGGTAGACCACCACGGCGGCGGTGCCGAAGACGGCGAGGAAGGCCGCGCTCCAGAGCAGGGTGGCGGTGACCGGCCCGGCGACCGGGCCGCCGAGCAGCAGGCCCTGGCTGGCCTCGATCGCCCGGCTCACGGGGTTCACCCCGGCCCAGGCCTGCAGCCAGCCCGGCATCGTCTCGACCGGCGCCGCCATGCCGGTGCCGAACACGAGCGGGAACGGCAGCAGGAAGCCCACGGTGGACACCATGATCTCGTCGCGCAGCAGCACCGCCACGAGCACGGTCAGCCAGCACAGGGAGAAGCCGAGGACGATCGCCAGCCCGCACGCGGCGAGGGCCGGCAGCAGCCCCGTCTCGACCCGGAAGCCGAGCGCGTACCCGACGCCGAACAGCACGGCGAGGGCGATGACGTACCGGACGCCGTCGGCGAGGACGGAGCCCAGCAGCATCGAGGCGCGCGGCACGGGCATGCTGCGGAACCGGTCGAACACGCCCTTCTTCATGTCCTGCACGATGCTGAGCCCGGTCGCGACCTGGCCCGTGAGCACGGTGGTGAGCACGAGGATCCCGGGGAACAGGTACTGGAGGTACTCCTGCGTGGACCCCGCGACCGCCCCGCCGAACAGGTAGACGAACAGCACCAGGAACACGACCGGCAGGATCACCGCGTCCGCCAGCTCGCCCGGGTTGCGCCGGGTCTTGACGAGGGCGCGGCGCGCCAGGGCGAGGCTGTGCCGGGCGAGCGGCCAGCGGCGCGCGGGCGTCGTGCCGACCCGGTGGGCCGGCGCGGTGGGGGCGGTCGTCGCGGTGGTGGTCATGGTTCCTCCCTCGGGGTGGTGCGGTGGCCGTCGGTCAGGGCGAAGAAGACCTCGTCGAGGCCGGGCAGGCGCAGCGCCAGCTCGGTGACCGCGACGTCCGCGTCCTCGAGCCCGCGCACGACGGCGGCGAACACGCGCTCGTCGTCCACGGACGCCGTGACCGCGCCGCCGCGGGGCGGCGCGACGTCCTGCCCGGTGGCGCGCGCGACGACGACCGCCGCGGTGCCGACCTGGCCCGGGTCGCGCGGGCGCACGACCACCGTCTGCCCGCCGACCTGCTGCTTCAGCCCCGCCGGGGTGTCGTGGGCGATGACCCGGCCGCCGTCGATCACGGTGATCTCGTCGGCCAGGGCGTCGGCCTCCTCCAGGTACTGCGTGGTGAGGAGCACGGTGGTGCCGTCGTCGGCGAGCGACCGGATGGTCTGCCACAGCTCCTCGCGCCTGCCCGGGTCGAGGCCGGTCGTGGGCTCGTCGAGGAACAGGACGCTGGGCGAGCCGACGAGGCTGGCCGCCAGGTCGAGGCGGCGGCGCATCCCGCCGGAGTAGGTGGAGGCGCGCCGGCCGCCCGCGTCGGCGAGCCCGAACCGGTCCAGGAGCCGGGTGGCGCGGGCGCGGGCCTCGGGCGTCGGCAGGTCGAGCAGGCGACCGAACAGCACGAGGTTCTCGACGCCCGTGAGGTCCTCGTCGACCGTGGCGTACTGGCCGGTGAGGCCGATACGGCGCCGCGCCGCGACGGGGTCGCGGCCCACGTCCACGCCGTCGACCGTGGCCCTCCCGGCGTCCGGCCGCAGCAGCGTGGCCAGCACCCGGATGGCGGTGGTCTTGCCCGCCCCGTTGGGCCCCAGGACGCCGAGCACCGTGCCGCGCTCGGCGCGCAGGTCGACGCCGTCGAGCGCCGTCGTCGCGCCGAACCTCTTGACGAGGCCCTCGGCCTCGAACGCGGCGCTCACGACGACGTCCCCGGGCCGGCCACGGCACGGGGCGCGCCGTCGAGGCGGCGCCCGAACAGGGCGCCCGGGTCGTAGGAGCGCTCGACCGCGCGCAGCCGGGCGAGCGTCGCGGGCGGGTACGCCGCGTCCAGGTCGGCCGCGGTGGCGGTGCCCTGGAAGTTCACGTACGCGCCGGTGCCGTGGGCCGCGACGCCGCGCCAGCCGGCCAGCGCGGCCTCGACGTCGGCGTCGGGCGCGTCCTGGGGGACGACGGCGCCGCCCACCACCAGCGCCTCGGCGTCGCGGTGCGCGAAGGCCGTCTCGTCGGGCAGCACCCGCGAGACCGCGCCGCCGAGGGCGCGCAGCGCGAGCGCGAGCGGCCGTGCGCCCGTGGACGCCGCGACGACGGCCGCCACGGCGTCGTCGTCGAGCCGCGGCACCAGCACGTTGCGGCCGACGAGGCGCACCCCCGGCGGGTGGTGGCCGCCCGCGGCGAGGACGTCGGCGTACGGCACGGTCGCGACGTCGTCGGCGAGCACGGTGCCGAGGCGCCGCAGGGGCTCGATCGACCGCCCGGCCGCGGCCGCGTCGTCGTGCGACGCGCACACCAGGACCGACGCGGACGCCGGACGGTCACCCCTGGCCGGCGCCAGCACCAACGTGCTGCTCAGCTCGTCGTCGGCCGTCCGCAGGGCGTCGCGCCAGCCCGCGACGAGGCCGGCCGGGTCGTCGGGGGCGAAGGAGACCGCGCCGTAGCGGACGTCGCCCACGCGGGCCGCGACGAGGTCGAGGCTCGTCACGACGCCGACGTGGCCGCCCCCGCCGCGCAACGCCCAGAACAGGCCCGCGTGCGAGTCCGGGCTCGCCACCACCGTCCGTCCGTCGGCGAGCACCACCCGGGCCCCGACCACGGCGTCGACCGCCAGGCCGTGCCGGCGCACCATCCACCCGATGCCGCCGCCGAGCGTCAGCCCGCCCACACCGACGCTCGCGGTGTCGCCGGAGGAGATCCCCAGGCCGTGCGGCGCGAGCGCCGCCGCGACCCGCCCCCACGTCGCGCCGGTGCCCACGCGCACCAGGCGCCGGTGCGGGTCCACCACCTCGACCGCGTCCAGGTGGCGCAGGTCCACGACGATCCCGCCGTCGTTCGTGGCGTGGCCGGTGAGGCCGTGCCCGCCCGAGCGGACCGACAGCGGCAGCCCCGCGCGGGCCGCGTACGTCACGGCGGCCGCCACCTCCGCCTCGTCGCGGGGGCGCGTGACCAGGGCGGGGGAGCCGGTGGCGAACACGGTGCGTCGCGCGTCGTCGTAGTCGTCGTCGCCGGGGACGACGACGTCGCCCAGCCCGGCGGGGGTGCGCCTGAGTGCTGGGGTGCTCGGTGCCTGGATGCTCATGGCTGTTCTCTCCTCGGTCCTCGGGCGTCCTGCTGAGGGCGTCCTTGCTGATCCGTCGGGTCGATCCTTCGCGGCGGGGGTGCCCCGGCGCGTCCGCCCGTCGGCGACACCTGCGGCTACCGGGCCGGGCGTCGGCCCGGCGTGGTCCTGCCGCGCGGGGAGTACGCGCAGGGTGCTCCCCGCGCCGGATGCGGCGGCTCCCGGGCCGCACCTACGCTGCCGGGATGGGAACGGGACGGGCACGGGAGCGGATCCTCGCGGCGGGCTGGCTGGTGTCCCTCGGCGTCGCCGGCGTGGCGGTGCTCCAGTGGCGCGCGTACGTGCGCGAGGTGGAGCAGCGGGCCGAGGACGCCGAGCGCACGCGCGACGAGGTCGCCCGGCGCCGCGCCGTCGAGGAACGGCTGCGCATCGCCCGCGAGCTGCACGACTCCCTGACGCACAGCATCTCCGTGATCAAGATGCAGGCGGGCGTGGCCGCCCACCTCGCGCGCAAGCGGGGCGAGGAGCCGCCGCCCGCGCTGCTCGCGATCCAGGAGGCCAGCACGGACGCCGCCCGCGAGCTGCGCTCGACCCTCGACGTGCTGCGGCGCGACGGCCAGCCCAACGGGAACGGTCTCGACCGGCTCGGGGCCCTCGTCGAGCGCGCGGAGAACGCGGGGGTGCCCACCACCGTGCGGGTCGTCGGCGCCCGGCGCACCGTGCCTGCCGAGACCGACCAGGCCGCATACCGCGTGGTGCAGGAGGCGCTCACCAACGTCGCCCGGCACGGGGGCCCGGCGGCGACCGCGACCGTGCGCGTGACGTTCGAGGCCCGCGAGCTCACCCTGCGGGTCGACGACGACGGCCGCGGCGCGCCGGGTGCGCCGGAGCCCGGGCACGGGCTCACCGGGATGCGCGAGCGCGTCGCCGCCCTCGGCGGCACGCTCGACGCCGGGCCGCGGGAGGACGGCGGGTTCTCCGTGCGCGTCGCCCTGCCGCTGCCGGCGCCGTCCGGGCTGCCCGCGGCGGCGGCCGGCGCGGGCGAGCCGGCGGCCCGCGCGTGATCCGCGTCGGCCTCGTCGACGACCAGGCGCTCATCCGCTCCGGCATCCGCGCGCTGCTCGACGCGGAGGACGACGTCGAGGTGGTCGCCGAGGGCGCGGACGGGCACGACGGCGTGCGCCTCGCACGCGAGCTGCGGCCCGACGTCGTGCTCATGGACGTGCAGATGCCCGGGCTCGACGGCATCGCCGCGACCCGCGAGATCGCGGCGGACGACGCGCTGGCGGGCGTGCACGTCGTCGTGCTGACGAACTACGGCATCGACGAGTACGTGTTCGAGGCGCTGCGGGCCGGGGCGAGCGGGTTCGTCGTGAAGGACACCGAGCCCGCCGACCTCGTCGAGGCCGTGCGCGCCGCCGTGCGCGGGGACGCGCTGCTGTCGCCGGCCATCACGCGCCGGCTGATCAGCGAGTTCGTGGCCCGCCCCCCGGACGCGATCGCCCCCGACGGCCTCGACCTGCTCACGCCGCGCGAGCGCGAGGTGGTGGCCCTCGTCGCCCACGGCCTGTCCAACGACGAGATCGCCGCGCGGATGGTGCTCAGCCCGCTCACCGCGAAGACGCACGTCAGCCGCGCCATGACCAAGCTCGGCGCCCGCGACCGCGCCCAGCTCGTCGTGTTCGCGTACGAGTCGGGGATCGTCTCCCCGCGCTCGCGTCCCGCCGGCCGCGCGTAGCGGTGCCCGCGCTGCCTACGCTGCCTCCTGTGCCGGAACCGCCCCACCCGCCGGAGCGCCGCCGCCGCGTCGCCGTCCTCGTGCTGGAGGGCGCCAAGCCCCTCGACGTCGGCATCCCCGCGCAGGTCTTCACGACGCGCCCGAGCATGCCCTACGAGGTGCGGGCCTGCGCCGCGGCGCCCGGGCTCGTCACCGGCGGGGACGGCCTCTCCTACCACCTGGACCACGGCCTCGAGGCGTTGGCCTGGGCCGACGTCGTGTTCCTCCCCGGGTACCGGCACCCGGACCGCGACGACCCGCCGCCCGCCGTCGTCGACGCGCTCCTGGCCGCGCACGACCGCGGCGCGCGCCTGGCCGCCATCTCGACCGGCGCGTTCGCGCTCGCGGCCACCGGCCTGCTCGACGGCCGCCGCGCCACGACGCACTGGCACTACACGCGGGCGCTGGCGGCCAAGCACCCGAGCGTGCGGGTGGACGAGAACGTGCTGTTCGTCGACGAGGGCAGCGTGCTCACGTCTGCGGGCGCCGCGTCGGGCATCGACCTGTGCCTGCACGTGCTGCGCGGCGACCTGGGCGTGGCGGCGTCGAACCACGCGGCCCGCCGCCTCGTCGCGGCGCCGTACCGCAGCGGCGGCCAGGCGCAGTACGTGCCCCGGAGCGTGCCCGAGCCGCTCGGTGAGCGGTTCGCCGCCACCCGCGAGTGGGTGCTGCACCACCTGACCGAGGACCTCGCCCTCGAGGACCTGGCCCGGCACGCGGCCGTCTCGCCGCGCACGTTCTCGCGCCGGTTCGCCGACGACACCGGGTACACGCCGATGGCCTGGGTGCTGCGGGTGCGCGTGGACGTGGCGCGCGAGCTGCTGGAGCGCTCGGAGCGCAGCATCGAGCAGGTCGCCGCCGACGTCGGGCTCGGGACGGGCGCGAACCTCCGCGCGCACTTCCGGCGCATCCTCGGCACGACGCCCAGCGAGTACCGGCGCACGTTCGCCCGCGGGGAGTGAGGGCCGGGACCCGGGCATGGCGAGATCCTTGCGGACCGTGGCGTGCGCGCCGGTGTTCGGCGCGTGCGACGGCGGCGAGCCTGGTGGCGACACGAAAGGAGGGGCACATGACCCGCATCGCCATCAACGGGTTCGGCCGCATCGGGCGCAACGTGGTCCGAGCACTGCTCGAACGCGACAGCGACCTCGAGCTCGCCGCCGTCAACGACCTCACCGAGCCCGCGGCGCTCGCCCGGCTGCTCGCCTTCGACACCACGGCCGGCCGGCTCGGCCGCCCGGTCACCGCCGAGGACGACGCGATCGTCGTCGACGGTCACCGCGTCGCCGTGCTGGGGGAGCGCGAGCCCGGCGCCCTGCCGTGGCGCGAGCTCGGCGTCGACGTCGTGCTCGAGTCCACCGGCCGCTTCACCTCCGCCGACGCGGCGCGCGCCCACCTCGACGCCGGGGCGCGCAAGGTGCTCGTGAGTGCGCCGTCCGCCGGCGCGGACGTCACGCTCGCCCCCGGCGTCAACACCGGCGCCTACGACCCGGCCGCGCACACGGTCGTCTCCAACGCGTCGTGCACCACCAACGCGCTCGCGCCGCTCGCGTCCGTGCTCGACGACCTCGCCGGCATCGAGCACGGGTTCATGACCACCGTGCACGCCTACACCCAGGAGCAGAACCTCCAGGATGCCCCGCACCGCGACCCCCGCCGCGCCCGCGCCGCCGCCGTGAACATCGTGCCCACCACGACCGGCGCCGCCAAGGCGATCGGGCTGGTGCTGCCGCGCCTCGACGGGAAGCTCTCGGGCGACTCGATCCGGGTGCCCGTGCCGGTGGGCTCGATCGTCGAGCTGAACGCCGCCGTCGCGCGCGACGTGACGCGCGAGGACGTGCTCGCCGCCTACCGGGAGGCCGCGCGGGGACCGCTGGCGGGGGTGCTCGAGTACTCCGAGGACCCCCTGGTGTCGTCGGACATCACGGGCAACCCGGCGTCGGCGGTCTTCGACTCCCTGCTGACGCGCGTCGACGGCCGGCACGTGAAGGTCGTGGCCTGGTACGACAACGAGTGGGGGTTCTCCCACCGCGTGGTCGACACCCTGGAGCTGCTCGCCGCGGGCTGACCCGGCCACGTGGGCCGCTCGGCTCAGTGGATCGTGCGGCCGTGGGCGTCGGGGATCCCGGACTTCCGGAAGAAGTACGTGTTCAGCTGGTCGCGCCACTCGACGGCCGACCGCAGCTGCTCGGCGAGGCGCTCGCGGACGCGGGCGTCGACGTCGGGCGGGAGCGCGCCGGGGACGAGGTCGGCCAGCGACTCCCACGCCGCGACGGCCTCGCGCACCCGCTCGACACCCGCGAAGTGCGTGTCGTAGACGTGCTGGACCACGGTGACGCCGGAGCGCAGCACGTGCGTGTACGGCACGTGGTGGAAGAACAGCAGCAGCTCGTCGGGGCAGGTCGCGAGGTCCTCGTAGACGTCACGCCAGGGCGCCGGGTACTGGCCCGTGAACCCGGTCCCCGTGGCCCGGGTGCGGTCCACGCCGATGCCGTCGCGGTCGGCGAAGTGGTACGTGCCCCACGGCGTGTACTCGTAGCCGTCCACGTCCGGGCCGTAGTGGTGGCCGGGGCGCACCATGAAACCGACGCCCAGCGGCGCGGTGTACGACTCGTAGGTGCGCCACGAGTCGTCGAGCACCGCGTGCAGCGCCTCGCGGACCCGCGGCTCGACGCCGCCGTCCGGCCCGGCGAAGGTCAGGCCGACCCACTCGTCGAGGATGGCCGCCGGGTCGAGCGTCGGGTCCCACGCCAGCCGCCCGAAGGCGTACAGGTTCGCCTGCGCCAGCGGGTGGCCGGTCCAGAACCGGTCGTCGCCCACGTTCGAGACGGCGGCGATCCCCCCGCCCCCGGCATCCGCGACCGCGGCCGGCGCGGACGGGCCGCGCCCGGCGACGACGTCGCGCACCGCGGCGCCGTCCGCGCTCTCTCCCCACGGCCGGAAGCCCAGGTTCTCGCTCCACCACGGCGCGAGGTAGCACGCGTGCCGCTGCTGGCCCGTGTACTCCTGCGTCACCTGCAGCTCGAGGGCCAGCCGGGTGGCGGGCATCCCCGCGAGGACCGGCGAGACCGCCTCGCGCGTCTGGAAGTCGATCGGGCCGTGCTTGACCTGCACCACCACGTTGTCCGCGAACCGGCCGTCCAGCGGCGCGAAGTGGTCGTACGCGGCGCGGGCGCGGTCGGTGGAGCGGTCGCGCCAGTCCTGCGCGTGGTCGTAGACGAACGCCCGCCAGTGCACGACGCCGTCGTGCGGGGCGACCGCCTCGGCCAGCAGGTTCGCGCCGTCGGCGTGGTCGCGCCCGTACGCGAACGGCCCCGGCTGGCCCTCGGAGTCGGCCTTGACGACGAAGCCGCCGAAGTCCGGGACCGCGGCCCAGACGCGGTCGGCGGCGGCGCGCCACCAGGCGCGGACGTCGTCGTCGAGCGGGTCGGACGTCGTGAGGCCGCCGAGCGTCATCGGCGCGGCGAAGCTCACGGCGAGGTGGGTGCGCACGCCGTACGGCCGCAGGGCGGCCGCGACCCGCGCGACCTCCGGCAGGTCGTCGGTGAGCAGCCGCGCCTCGCGGGCGTGCACGTTGACGTTGTTGATGCAGACCCGGTCGACGCCCGTCGCGGCGAGCAGGCGCGCGTAGGCCGTGACGCGGGACAGGTCGTCGCGCACCCGGCCGTCGGCGTAGAAGATCGACCCGCCCGAGTACCCGCGCTCGACCTGCCCCATCACCGGGTGCACGTCCACGTTGTCCCAGTGGTCCAGCACGCGCAGCGCGAACGCGGGGGCGTGCCGCTCGTCGACGTCGGGCCCCGTGAACGCCGTCTCGCCGAGCCGCACCACGTGGAACCAGCCGTGCAGCAGCGCCGTCGCCGTGGCCGCCGTGACGGTGACCCGGCCGCCGTCCCGCACGATCCGGAACCCGGACTCGACATCGAGCGTGCTGACGTGATCCTTATTCAGGCCGTTGGAGGAGGAATCCAGCACGCTCGATGCCTCGAGGAGGATGTCGGGGGAGTCGTCGGGGCCGACGACGGCGCCGCCGTACGCGGACGTCGCGCGCTCCGCCTCGCGGCGCACGGTGACGAGCACCTCGTCGTCCGGTGGGCCGACGACGGCGACTCGGCGTCGCCCGGCGGCGGCCAGCGCGCCGTCGGGCAGCCAGGCCGCGTGCGGCGCGGGGTCGACAACGATTTCGGACGACGTCGTCTCGTCGGGCATGACAGGCCTCTCGGTCGGGTTTTCGACAAGCTCAACCGGCGGGTCGACCGGTCGGGCCCGTCGAGACGTCAGGTC
>NZ_JBHXAW010000131.1:0-11314 GCF_042726645.1 Isoptericola sp. NPDC060257 | reverse complement strand
GGGCAAGGGCGTCGGAGGCGCGGCAGGGGGCGCCGCCCCGGCAGCCGATCCCGGTACGCCTGCCGACCCGCCGGACGCCGACGACACCCCGAAGAGCCCGGAGACTCCGGACACCCAGGAGACCCACGAGACCCCGGACAGCCCGTCTGCCCCCCGCCCGCACGCCCTCCCCCCGAGCACCCCAGCCCCCGTCACTACCCCGGCGCCCCCGCGCGCCACCGATCCGAGGTGTCCCATGAGCAGTGCCCCTGCTGCCGCGCCGGACAAGCCCGTCGTCGTCCTGACGCAGCGCACCGTCTGGCTGATCTTCGGCGCCCTGATGGCGTCGATGTTCCTGTCCTCCCTCGACCAGACGATCGTCGGCACCGCGATGCCCACGATCGTCGGCGAGCTCAACGGCGTCGAGCACCAGGGGTGGGTCGTCACCGCCTACATCCTGGCCGTCGCCATCGGCATGCCCCTGTACGGCAAGTTCGGCGACCTCATGGGACGGCGCTGGCCGTTCCTCGTCGCGATCGGGCTGTTCACGCTCGCGTCCGTGGGCGCCGCGCTGTCGCAGAACATGATCGAGCTCGTCCTGTGGCGCGCCCTCCAGGGCCTCGGCGGCGGCGGGCTGATGATCCTGTCGCAGTCGATCATCGCCGACATCGTGCCCGCCTCGGAGCGCGGCAAGTACATGGGCCCGCTCGGCGCCCTGTTCGGCATCTCGGCCGTCCTCGGCCCGCTCCTGGGCGGCTGGCTCACCGAGGGCCCCGGTTGGCGCTGGACCTTCTGGATCAACCTGCCCGTCGGCGTCGCCGCATTCGTCGTCGCCTGGTTCGCGCTCAGGCTGCCCTCGCACCGCTCGTCGCGCCCGGTCGACTGGGGCGGCATCGTCACGATGGCCGTGGCCACCACGGGCATCGTGCTCGTCACCAGCTGGGAGTCGCTGTCGTCGTCCGGCTACGACTGGACCGACTGGCGCCTGTCCGGGCTGCTCGTGCTGACGCTCGCGGCGGTGGCCGCGTTCATCCTCGTCGAGACGCGCGTCGCCGAGCCGCTGATCCCGCTGCGGCTGTTCAAGAACCGCACGTTCACCATCACGACGCTGATCGGGCTCGTGCTGGGCATGGGCATGTTCTCCGCGATGGCGATGATCCCGACGTTCCTGCAGATGTCCACGGGCGCCGGCGTCACCGAGTCGGGCTGGCTGATGCTCCCGATGATGGCCGGCATGATGCTCACCTCCATCGTCTCGGGTATCGCGATCTCCAAGACGGGGAAGTACAAGGCCTACCCGGTGGCCGGCCTGATCGTGGTCGCCCTGGCGATGGTCTGGCTGACCGGCCTCACCGGCGACATGTCGATGTGGACCTTCGGCGCGATGATCTTCACGCTCGGCGCCGGCATGGGCCTCGTGATGCAGACCGTCGTGCTGGCGGTGCAGAACGCCGTCGACCCGCACGAGCTGGGCACGGCCACGAGCTCCAACAACTTCTTCCGCGAGATCGGCGCGGCCGTGGGCTCCGCCCTGTTCACGACGATCTTCACGACCCGCCTCACCGACAACCTCACCGAGGTCTTCGCCGGGGCGCCCGCCGGGGCCGGCGGCGCGGGGGAGTCGAGCCTCACGCCGGGCGTCGTGCAGTCGCTGCCCGAGCCGCTCAAGTCGGGCATCATCGACGCCTACGCCGACGCCCTCGCGCCGTCGTTCTGGTACCTCGTGCCGCTCGTCCTCGTCGGCCTCGTGCTGGCGTTCTTCCTGCCCGTGATCAAGCTGTCCGACGTCGCCGGCATGGTGGCGCGCGGCGAGGCCGTCGCGGACCCGGCCAAGGCCGGGGCGCTCGACGAGCTGCCGGTCGCCGACGGCGTGTCGGAGGTCTCCGACGACGACGGTCCCGGCACCCGCGAGCGCGCGGATATCGTGGGGTCGTGAGCAAGAAGGACGACCGTCCCCGCCCGGGGGACCGCATCAAGCCCCGCAAGCCCGCCAAGGTGCAGTTCACGTCGATGATGCTGCAGCTGGAGGCGTTCGTGGTGCTGTTCGCCGGCGTCGCCCTCTACGGGCTGCGGAACACCGGCTACGAGCGCGGCCCCCTGGTGATCGACTCGCCGCTCGCCCTGTGGCTCGTGATCGGCGTGCTGTTCGTGGTGCTCCTGGTGATGTCCCGCATGGTCGGGACGCCGATGGGGTACTACGCGGGGACGGTCGTGCAGGTGCCCGTGCTGGCGATGGGCCTGCTGCTGCCGATGATGTTCGTCGTCGGCGTGGTGTTCGTCGCGATGTGGGTCGTCTCGCTGCGCCTGGGCGGCCGCATCGACCGCGAGCGCGCCCAGTACGACGCCGAGCACCCGGAGACGGCGCCGAACCTCTGACCGGACCAGCCTTTCACCAAGCGATCTGTCGCGTCATTCAGCCGAATGACGCGACAGATCGCTTGTTCGTTCGTCGGCCGCGCGCCACCCGGCCCGGCGCAGTCGGCCGGCCACCTCGTCCCCGAGCCGACCGGGCACCCGCAGGTCCTCGGAGGTAGCCCGTTGCACGACGACCCCGCCGTCGGCGACGAGGGCGTTCTGGCGTGCGCGGTCGGAGTAGACCGCCTCGAGCGAGCCGTGGACCTCCTCGCCGTCCATCTCGAGGAGGAACCAGCGTCCGCCCGGGAGGCGCCACACGAGGTCGCCCCGGCCGATGAACCGACCGTTCGGTGCGTGGAAGTCCCGTTGGAGGTCGTCGGGCGGGACACCGGCGTCGAGGCACTCGAGGCGCGCCCAGGTCTCCAGCGGTGATTCCGCTCGCCCGTCGACCAGCCGCCACCACGGATGGGTGCGCTCCACCCCGCGTCGTCCTCGGGCGAGGTCGTGCGCGGTCTCGACCTCGGCACGGCTGACGCGGCCGGCGTACACCGCGTTGTCGAGGACGGCGACGGCGTGCCGACGACCGAGGTGTGGCACCGCCTGGGCGAGCGCGTGCACGACGGGGACGACCCGGCGACCACGGACGAGCTCGGTCGCAAGCCCGGCGTCGTACTGCCTGACCGCGACGCCGTCACGGGAGACCCTGGGGAATCCACTCGGGAGCATCACCTCCGGGGTGATGTGGACGGGCAGTCCCTGGATCTCGTGAAGGGCCAGGGCGGACTGCCCGACGGCGATCGCCGACGGCCCGTAGGCAAGCAGCCCGAACCACGCGGCACGGCGGCGGCGATGGTCGAAGAGATCTCGTCGTTCGCGATGGTCCACGGGGACGGGATCGGTGTCGTAGACGGCGGTGCTCAACCGCACCCAGCGCCCCGGCCGTGCCATGCGTGCCAGCCGGTCGGCGGACATCTCGGCCGTCTCGCACTGGCGCGTCGTCACGAGACCTTCCTGTCGCGCGGCCAGCGTCAGGAGTGCCGGAGGCGGTGGGGTGAGCGGTCGCATCGCGCAAGGCGATCATTCCGACGACGCCCGTCGCGCCGCCGAGCCCGGACCTGTGGACAACGTCGCGCGACGGCGCGCTGTGGGCGGTCTTCGTCCGGTGTGACTCTGGCCTTCCAGCAAGCGATTCCTCGCGAGACAAGGCCCGATGACGCGAAAGATCGCTTGCTGGAAGGCAGTGCAGGGTGAGGGGCGGGAGTACAGGGCAGGGCGCGGGCGCCGATAGGCTCTCCGCCATGACCGACGCCGCAGACACGACCCTGCCCGCCGAGCCCGCCATCGAGCGCACCCTGGTGCTCGTCAAGCCCGACGGCGTCCGCCGCGGGCTGTCCGGCGAGGTGCTGCGGCGCATCGAGGCGAAGGGCTACACGCTCGTCGCCGTCGAGCTGAAGCAGGCCACGACCGAGCTCCTCGCCGCGCACTACGCGGAGCACGAGGGCAAGCCGTTCTACCAGCCGCTCGTCGACTTCATGCTCTCGGGCCCGACGCTCGCCGTCGTCGCCGAGGGCCAGGGCGTCATCCCCGGGTTCCGCTCGCTGGCGGGCGCGACCAACCCCACCGAGGCCGCGCCCGGCACCATCCGCGGCGACCTGGGCCGCGACTGGGGCCTCAAGGTGCAGCAGAACCTGGTGCACGGCTCCGACTCGCCCGAGTCCGCGGCCCGTGAGATCGGCCTCTGGTTCCCGAACCTCTGAGCGCTCGTACGTCACGCACGACTCACGCACGACGTCGCACGGCCGGGCCCGCACGGGCCCGGCCGTCGGCGTGTCCGGACGTCTCCGGGCGGGACCGGCGAAGTTCCGCGGATCGGCGGGATCCGGCGGTTAGGCTCGCCGGGTGCACCTCAAGACGCTCACGCTCCGCGGCTTCAAGTCGTTCGCCTCGGCGACGACGCTGAGCCTCGAGCCGGGCATCACGTGCGTCGTCGGGCCGAACGGCTCGGGCAAGTCGAACGTGGTCGACGCGCTGTCGTGGGTGATGGGGGAGCAGGGCGCCAAGTCGTTGCGCGGCGGCAAGATGGAGGACGTCATCTTCGCCGGCACCGCCGGCCGCCCGCCGCTCGGCCGGGCCGAGGTGTCCCTCACGATCGACAACACCGACGGCGCGCTGCCGATCGACTACACCGAGGTGACGATCACCCGCACGCTGTTCCGCAGCGGCGGGTCGGAGTACGCGATCAACGGCAGCTCGTGCCGGCTCCTCGACATCCAGGAGCTGCTGAGCGACTCCGGCATCGGCCGCGAGATGCACGTCGTGGTGGGTCAGGGGCAGCTCGACGCCGTGCTGCGCGCCACCCCCGACGACCGCCGCGGCTTCGTCGAGGAGGCGGCCGGCGTCCTCAAGCACCGCAAGCGCAAGGAGAAGGCGCTGCGCAAGCTCGAGGCGATGCAGGGCAACCTCGCCCGCCTCACGGACCTCACCGCGGAGCTGCGTCGCCAGCTCGGCCCGCTCGGGCGGCAGGCGGAGGCGGCGCGCAAGGCGCGGACCGTCCAGGCCGACCTGCGGGACGCGAAGGCCCGGCTACTCGCCGACGACCTGGCCCAGCTCACCGCCCAGATGGCCCAGGAGCGGGCCGACGAGGCGGCGCTGCGCGAGCGTCAGCAGGAGACGGAGCAGGGGCTGGAGCGGGCGCGGGAGCACCTGGCGGGGCTCGAGGTCGCGGCGTCCGCCGCGGTCGCGGACGCCGGCCGCGCGGCCGACGCCTTCCACGCGCTGAGCGCGCTGCGCGAGCGGCTGCGGGGGCTGGCCACGCTCGCCGACGAGCGGGTGCGGCTGCTGGGCGCCACCGAGCCGGAGCACCGCGGCCAGGACCCGGCTGCCCTGGAGGCCCAGGCCGAGCGGGCGCGGGCCACGGAGGCGGAGCTGACCCGCGAGGTCGAGCTCGCGCGCGCCGCGCTCGAGACCGCGGTCGCCGCGCGCACGGACGCCGAGAAGGCCGCGGACGCCGCGGAGCGCGAGCTCGCGACCCTGCACCGCGGCGCGGCCGACCGTCGCGAGGGGCTCGCCCGGCTCTCCGGGCAGGTGGCCGCGCGCCGCAGCCGCGTCGAGGCGGGTGACGCGGAGCTGGAACGCGTGCGCGAGGTCGTCGCGGAGGCGGAGCGCCGGGCCGAGGAGGCAGCGCGCGAGTTCGGCGCGCTCGAGGTGCAGGTCGTGGGCGCCGAGGAGGGCGAGGAGGACCTCGACGCCCGGCACGAGGAGGCGACGACGGCGCTCGCCGAGGCGCAGACAGCCGTGCAGGACCTCGAGGCCCGCGCGGCCGAGGCCGAGCGCGACCGCGCCACCTGGAGCGCGCGGGTCGAGGCGCTCGAGCTCAGCCTGGACCGCAAGGACGGCGCGGGCGCCCTGCTCGCGGACGCCGCGCCCGGCGTGCTCGGTTCGGTCGCCGCGCTGCTCGGCGTCGAGGCGGGCTACGAGGACGCGGTGACGGCCGCCCTCGGCCCGGTCGCGGACGCCGTGGCCGTGCGCGACCTCGACGCGGCGGTCGACGCGCTGCGCCGCCTGCGCGACGACGACGCCGGCCGCGCCGGGCTCGTCGTGGGCGGCGCCGACGACGGCGCGCCGGGGGAGTCCCCGGTCCCCGCCGACCTGCCCGACGGCGCGCGCCGGGCGCCCGACGTCGTCACCGTGGCGGGACCCGCGGCCGCCCCGCTGCGCACGCTGCTGCGCGACGTGGTCGTGGTGGACGACCTGGCCCAGGCGCGCGCCCTGGTCCAGAAGGCACCCGGCGTCGTCGCCGTGACGCGGGCCGGCGACCTGCTGGGCGCGGCGCGGGCCTGGGGCGGCTCCGCGGCCGCGCCGAGCGTGCTGCACCTGACGTCGGCGCTCGACGAGGCCAAGGAGGGGCTCGACGACGCGGCCGCCCGCGGCGAGCGCTGCCGCTTCGAGCTGGTCGGGGCGCGCGAGCGTCTTGACGAGGCGCAGGCCGCCCACGACGACACCCTCGCCCGGCTGCACGAGTCGGACGCCGCCCTCGCCGCCGTCGCGGAGCAGCTCGGCACGCTCGGCTCGGCGCACCGGTCCGCGCTCGCGGAGGCCGAGCGGCACCGCGCGACGCTCGCCCAGGCCGCCGAGCGGCGGAAGGCCGACGAGGCGGAGCTCGCCGAGCTGGCCCGGCGCCTCGAGGTCGCGGAGGCCGAGCCCGCGCAGTCGCAGGAGCAGGTGGCCGAGGCGCAGGCGGCCCGGGAGGCGGCGCAGGAGGCCGCCACCGCGGCGCGCGCGGCGGAGACCGAGGCGCGGCTGGAGCTGCGCACCAGCGAGGAGCGGGCGCGCGCCGTCGCCGGCCGCGCGCAGGGCCTCGCGCGGGCCGCGGCGCAGGAGCGTGCCGCGCGGGAGAAGGCGGAGCGGCGGGCGGTGCAGCGCGCGGCCGAGGCGCGGACGGCGGCCGCGGTGCGCGACGACGCGGGCACGGCCCTGGCCGTCCTCGCCCGCTCGATCGAGCGGGCCCAGGCCGAGCGCGCGGCCGCCGACGAGGAGCGCGGCGCGCGGCAGCGGGAGCTCGAGACGGTCCGCACCGACGCCGACCGGCTCGCGCGCGAGCTGCGCGACCTCACCGACGTCGCGCACCGCGACGAGGTCGCGCGCGCCCAGCAGGTGGCGCGGCTCGAGCAGCTGCAGGCCCGGGCGGTGGACGAGCTGGGCAGCGACCCCGACGTCCTGGTCGAGGAGTTCGGCCCGCACCGCGACGTGCCGGTGGCGCGCCCCACCGAGGCCGCCGAGGAGGACCCGGACCCGGAGCCCGTGCCGTACGTGCGCGCGGAGCAGGAGAAGCGGCTCGCGACGGCGGAGCGCGCGCTCGCGCGCATCGGCGCGGTCAACCCGCTCGCGCTGGAGGAGTTCGCGGCCCTGGAGGAGCGGCACCAGTTCCTCACGGAACAGCTGGCGGACCTCAAGAAGTCGCGCCAGGACCTGCTGCACATCGTCGAGGAGATCGACGAGCGGGTGCAGCAGGTCTTCGCGGAGGCGTTCCGCGACACCGCGGAGCAGTTCGAGCGGGTCTTCGGCCGGCTCTTCCCGGGTGGCGAGGGGCGCCTGGTGCTCACCGACCCGGGTGATCTTCTCACCACGGGCATCGAGGTCGAGGCGCGCCCGGCGGGCAAGAAGGTCAAGCGGCTGTCGCTGCTGTCCGGCGGGGAGCGGTCGCTCACGGCGGTCGCGTTCCTCGTGTCGATCTTCAAGGCGCGCCCCAGCCCGTTCTACGTGATGGACGAGGTCGAGGCGGCGCTCGACGACGTGAACCTGGGCCGACTGCTGGAGATCTTCCGCGAGCTGCAGGAGGACTCCCAGCTCATCGTCATCACCCACCAGAAGCGCACGATGGAGGTCGCGGACGCGCTGTACGGCGTGACCATGCGCGGCGACGGTGTGACGACCGTCATCTCCCAGCGGATGCGCGAGACCGTCGATGCGCGGGGAGAATAACGCCATGCTCACGTTCGTCCTCTGGGTCCTCGGGTCCCTCGTTCTCGCCGCGGTGGTGTTCCTCGTGGCCAACGTCATGGAACGTCGTGAGGGTCAGGACGATGAGGCCCCCGGCCTCGGTCGCTTCCTCCGCGACTTCCGGTCCGGGCTGCGCCGCAAGCGCGTCGCGCCCCCAGCCCCCGTCGAGACGGGGATGGACGAGTTCTTCGCCGCGACGGTCGAGGACGCCCCGGGCTATGTCGACCCGGAGGAGCTCACCGATGCACTGCACCGCGCGCGCCTGCAGGCGCGCAGCTCGTGGCACGTGGGGAGCGTCCGCAAGCCGGAGTGACCCCCTCGTCCGGGGGCCCGGCGGCGATCCTCGCCGGGCGGCACGCCCGCGCGGTTCTGGGAGACTGTCCGCGTGACTGATCAGCTCTGGCTCTGGATCCTTCTCGGCGTCGTCGTTGTGGTCGGCGGCGGTGCCGCACTGCTCGCCCCGAGGACGCGCCGCCGGCGCCCCGACCAGCGGATCGACCAGCAGGTCGACCAGCGGGACGACGGCGCCACGACGGTCGCCCCCGCGCCGGAGGGAGCGTCGGTCGACGCGGCCCCCGCGGCGGAACCGGCGGCGCCCGCGCTCGAGACGCCGGAGCCGGTGGCCGGGCGCCTGGTGCGCCTGCGCGACCGGCTCGCCCGGTCGGGGTCGCCGCTCGGCGCGCGGCTGCTCAGCGTGCTCTCCCGCGACCACCTCACCGAGGACGACTGGGACGAGCTCGAGGAGACGCTGCTGCTCGCCGACATCGGCGCAGGACCGGCCGAGGAGCTGCTCGAGGCCCTGCGCACGCGCGTGCGCGTGCTCGGCGTCCGCGACCCGAAGACCGTGCGAGACCTGCTGCGTGAGGAGCTGCTCAAGGTCGTCGACCCGGCGCTGGACCGCGAGGTCGCCACGACCGGCCCGGTCGGCGACGACGGCGCGCGGCTGCCGGCCGTCGTGCTCGTGGTGGGCGTCAACGGCACGGGCAAGACGACGACGGTCGGCAAGCTGGCGCGCGTGCTGGTCGCGGAGGACCGGTCCGTGGTGCTCGGCGCGGCGGACACGTTCCGCGCGGCGGCCGCCGACCAGCTGCAGACCTGGGGCGCCCGCGTGGGCGTGGAGACGGTGCGCTCGGACCGCGACGGCGCCGACCCGGCCGCCGTCGCGTTCGACGCCGTGAAGCGCGGCAAGGCCGAGGGCACCGACGTCGTCCTCGTCGACACCGCGGGCCGCCTGCAGAACAAGGCAGGCCTCATGGACGAGCTGGGCAAGATCACCCGCGTCATCACCCGGGAAGCGCCGCTCGCCGAGGTGCTGCTCGTGCTCGACGCCACGACCGGGCAGAACGGCCTCAACCAGGCCCGCGTCTTCGGCGAGGTCGCGGGCGTCACCGGCATCGTGCTCACCAAGCTCGACGGCACCGCCCGCGGCGGCATCGTCGTCGCCGTGCAGCGCGAGCTCGGCGTGCCGGTCAAGCTCGTCGGGCTGGGGGAGGGCCCCGACGACCTGGCGCCGTTCGACCCCGAGCAGTTCGTGGACGGCCTGCTGGGCTGACCTCCGCCGCGCACGCGGCGGCCCGCGGCGGCCCGCGGCGCCCCACGACAGGGCCCCGTTAACGCAAAGTTGACGCGTGACGGGGCCTTGTCACACCCGCGAAACACCAGAACACTCCAGGCGAAACCCCGCCCGACCACGGTAGTGCCCGACCCGGCCGCCCGGCTGGTGAGGGAGGAACAACTCATGGAGCTGGACACCGGAGCAACCGCGTGGATGCTGATGTCGGCATCTCTCGTGCTCCTGATGACCCCTGGACTCGCGCTCTTCTACGGCGGGATGGTGCGCGGCAAGTCCGTGCTGAACATGATGATGATGTCGTTCGGCGCGATCGCCGTCGTCGGCGTCGTCTACGTGCTGTGGGGCTGGTCGATGTCCTACGGCGCCGACCTCGGCGGGATCGTCGGCAACCCGTTCGACCAGTTCGGGCTGTCGGGCGCGATCTACGACGCCGCGGGTGAGTTCGCGATCGACGACTTCGGCGTGCCCGGCATCGTGGGCGTCGGCTTCCAGGCGACGTTCGCCATCATCACCGTCGCCCTGATCTCCGGCGCGATCGCCGACCGCGCCAAGTTCGGCACCTGGATGGTCTTCGTGGCCGTGTGGGTGACCCTCTGCTACTTCCCGATGGCGCACATGGTCTGGGGCGGCGGCCTGCTGTCCGGCGACGGGCCGTTCGCGTCCATCGCGACGCCGATCGACTTCGCCGGCGGCACCGTGGTGCACATCAACGCCGGTGTGGCCGCGCTGGTCCTCGCCCTGGTGGTCGGCAAGCGCAAGGGCTTCGGCTCCGAGCCGATGCGCCCGCACAACCTGCCGCTCGTCATGCTGGGCGCGGCGCTCCTGTGGTTCGGCTGGTTCGGCTTCAACGGCGGCTCCGCCTTCACGGCCGACGGCTTCGCCGGCCTCGCGTGGGTCAACACGACGGTCGCCACCGCGGCCGCGGTGCTCGGCTGGCTCCTGGTGGAGAAGCTGCGCGACGGCTCCGCGACGTCGCTCGGCGCCGCGTCGGGTGTCGTGGCCGGGCTCGTCGCGATCACCCCGGCCGCCGGGTCCGTCAGCCCGGTGGGCTCGATCGCGGTCGGCGCGATCGCCGGCGTGCTCTCCGCCTTCGCGGTGGGCCTGAAGTACAAGCTGGGCTACGACGACTCGCTCGACGTCGTGGGCGTGCACCTCGTCTCCGGCCTCTGGGGCACGGTCTCCATCGGCTTCCTGGCCACCGAGACGGGCCTGTTCTACGGCGGCGGCCTGAACCAGCTCGCGGTCCAGGCGATCATCGCCGTCGTCGCGATCGTCTTCTCCGGCATCATCACCTACCTCATCGCGATCGCGCTCAAGGCGGTCATGGGCTGGCGGGTCTCCGAGGAGGCCGAGGTCGGTGGCATCGACCTGGCGGTGCACAGCGAGTCCGCGTACGAGACCGTCCCGCAGGGTTCCGCCAGCGGCCAGATCAAGAGGGAGATTCGCGCATGAAGCTCGTCACCGGGGTCGTCCAGCCCCACCGCCTGGACGACGTGAAGTCCGCCCTCGAGGCCGCCGGCATCCGCGGGATGACCGTCAGCGAGGCCAGCGGCTACGGGCGACAGAAGGGCCACACCGAGGTGTACCGGGGTGCCGAGTACACGGTCGACCTGGTGCCGAAGGTCCGCGTGGAGGTCCTCGTCGCGGACGAGGACGCGTCCACCGTCGTGGACGTCGTCGTCAAGGCCGCCCAGACCGGCCGGATCGGAGACGGCAAGGTGTGGACCACGACGCTCGACGACGTGGTGCGCGTGCGCACCGGCGAGCACGGCGACGCGGCCCTCTAGGAGGCGCGGACAGTGCTCCCGGACGACCAGCCGGGCGCGACAGAGCCCCGCACCCCGGACGCCGGGGTGCGGGGTTCGCGCGTCGACGACGGCGCCACCACGACCCCCGCGGTGGGCCCCC